>CAYQYP010000351.1:0-2101 GCA_964421755.1 uncultured Acidobacteriota bacterium | reverse complement strand
AGCAAAAGTGGCGAGTGGCACCTGCCACTCGCCACGTCCGGCTGGTTGACTTAGGAACGGCGGACCAGCCTGACTCCGAGGGAGGCAGCGAAGCAGAGCAAGCCAAGTAGGCCGAGCAGCGGAATATCGCTCCCGGTCTTCGGCAGTGCCTGGGCTACTTGGGTCGGTTCCGGCGCAGGTTCAGCCTGGGCCGGCGCCGGGGCCGGGGCCGCAGTCGGCGCCTCGATCAATAGCGCGCCTTCCATTGGGGGCGTCGGGGGAGGAGGCGGCGCAGTGCCGGTGACCCGGCTTTCCCGACTGACCACCGTCATCGGAACATCGACAATTCGGGTCGCGGTTATCTTCATACCCGGTTTGAGGTCGAATGCTGTCTTTTCCTCTCCGTCGATCGTGAATTTCGTGTTCTTCGGAATTTTGTACCGCTCGACCGAATTATCCTCAAATCTGAGGGTCGCGTAGTTGGGCGGCTGGACGTTCACAACGGTGCCGGTACCGGTTTTTACCGTCTGAACCGTTTTGGGCGTAGTGGTTGTCGTGATCGACTTCTCGAGCGTCATTCCAACCCGAAGGTCGGCAAGCCCGATCTCCCGGCCGTCTACGGTGGCTCTAGCGTTGTCCGGAACAGTGATGTGGCGGAGCTCGCCGTTCTCCATCTTGACGACGATCTCGTTACCGGCGATGTAAGTGACTTTGCCCCGCTCAACGGTCACCTGCGTCGACGGTTGTCCCTGCTTCTCCGTGGTGGTGGTTTGGACCTGTGCCAGCGCTAGCGAGGCACCTGCCGCGAAGAGAACACCGCCAGCAGCCAGCCGGCGTTTCCATGTTAACGTTGCACTCATCATAACCTCCTGTTTGTACTGTTTGTAGGTTAGTTGTTGGTTGTTTGTCCTGGGACTTGAGCGCCTGTTGTGTTGTCGCGAAGTTTCCGGTCGGATCCTGTGATGGATGCGTGGACGATGAAGCGGCGCGGAGCGCTGCCGATGAAGTAGAACGGATAGCACGTGACCAGGGTGAGTGCCGGGCGGCCGCGGGGTAACAGGACGCTGACGTCGTCCGGGTTGACGATCCGGATCTCATCCACAATGTACGTGACTCTCCGTTCCGGTGTTGCCAGCTCGATCCGATCGCCGATTTGAATGTCCTTCAGACAGCGGAAGAATCCGTCCCGGTGACCCGCGATGCTGATGTTCCCAGCTTCTCCCGGCCTTGCCGTTTTGATGATCCTGCCGACGCCCCGGTTAAGAACCCGTTCGTCAGTTCCCTCAAAGACCGGTGCCTGGAGTGACAATCGCTCGACTGTAAGCAACCCGATCGGCGCCCCGAATCTGGCCGCCAGGCTTTGCTTATAGGCTTCGGCACGCTTCTCGGACCACGAGCGAAAATCCACACCCTGCGACCGAGTTTGCCCACGCACTTCGCCACCTTCTGAGCTCTGGCCGGCTAGTTGGGCAAACTGCCACACGGCCACCCGGCTTCCTACCGCCCCGTGAACGCGAAATGCCAGGAAAACGGCCAGCAGCGTCAGGCCAATCGCCAGAAGCGCGCCCTCGACATATCGAGGAAAATGGTTTTGCCTCGACGATTCCGTTCGGTTCAACAATGGTTCAGTCGCGCGGCCATCTTCTTCTTTGCTGGAAAACGAAGCCGGGCGCGGGTGAGTTTCGCCAGACACAGGGCAAGACTATTCAGAATCACCCGTTCCGAATACTGTCAGTTATTACAGGGAGCAATTCTCGAGATGGAAACGGGCTGTTAGTATTGACAGTATTGTCGCCCAGGACTGTTCCGATATCTTCGGCTTTGACAAGCCAGAGGCCTCGGATCGAGGCAAAATAGTATTAACGTAGGGCAGGAGTAGTCGGAGTCGACCGTGGGCATTGATCACACCCTAAAGCGCGAGCTACGGGAGGTCCTGGCGACGCTGGTGCGTCGCCCTGACCGGGCGTCATTCTCGACACAAGATATCCTGGACTCCTTTATCTTTCCTGTTGCTGTTGTTGATCGTCACGGCAAGATCTTGACCGTCAATAAGTCTTGGATGCAACCCGTCTGGCGAACCGGATTACTGGACGACGTCTCGCCCGGACCTGGAGCTGACTAC
>CAYQYP010000350.1:0-9345 GCA_964421755.1 uncultured Acidobacteriota bacterium | reverse complement strand
CTGCGCGTCATCAAGAAGCGAGTCGAACAAGCCTCGTGGATCGTGGTCTTTGAAGGGATGAACCACCTCCCACCTGGGCTGTCCGTACCAAGGCTTGAAAATGTCCGTGAAGATCCGGTCGAGCAGGGGCAGGAACTCCCCAGAGGGCCGGCTCATGTACAGATTCTCCAACCAGGTGATCCGGCTCTCCGGCCCCGTTATCCCCAGGAAGTTGTACCGTAATCCGGCCCAATCGCCGCAACACTCGGTGCCCATGATCGTCGTGCTGTTGTTCAGAATGAACTTCTCCACGCAAGTTCGGTACGCCTGGACCTCGCGCTCGGTGACAGCAGGGGACCCAATCTTCAGAACTGTGGGAAGCTGTTTGCGACCATCCCGGTCGTAGCTCTCGGCCCGGTAGGTGCGGGAGGTGAATCCACCGGTCAGCGGCTTCAGGACAACGCGGGCGCTGTCCGAGTAGATGCGTCGAGTTATTGTGTCCCACTCCTCGCGCCACTCTTCCCCATCCGGGCGCTCAATCTTGATGCGCCTCAGGGCACCGGATTCGATCGTCGAGGGGACGAAAATGCGGATATCGGCCTCGCGGAAGCGCGTGTCGAGCCGCAGGTGCAACAGGCCTGCCGGGACGCCTGATTCCGCGATGCGGGCAAGCTGGTCCTCCAGCGTGACGCCCTCAGCCAGCCGAGCAGGCTGGCGGAGAAGAACCGCGTGGCCGTGGAAGAAGGCGGGACCTGTCTCGTCGCGTTCCAGTAGGCTCCAGAGCTGCTTGTGGTTCTCATCGTCGGGGCTGAACGCTCGGTTCCGACCAACGATGGCGAGGATCAGCGTGGAGGACGCCTCGCTTTCTGTTTCGCTCAGCCGGTCCTCTCGCAGGGCGGATTCATCGGTGTAATAACCGCCCGAAACGACGGCGGGGCCAGTCTGGATAACCAACCCTAGGAAATCGGGGGAGGGCTGGCCCGGAGTTTCGGCCAGTTCCCAGGCGTCGCTGATCAGCCTCCTCAGCCGGACAGGACCGATGCCGGCTAGACGCGCTCTGACGCGCGGGTTCCCTGAAAACCCGACAGCCTGGGACACGAATACGTCAGTCGTGGCCGCCTCCCGGGGGATCAGGCAATCGGCCAATCCACCCGAGCCGGCTGGAACCACGGCCACGAAAGTGCCGGCGCACAGGAATTCCCCAAGTGCATGGGAAGCATCAGCCGCGTCGGATCCCAGGCCCCCGAGGCCAAAGGCGAGATTCAATTCCTGGAGCGTCGCCCGGAACAGCGGCGTCGCTCCGGGCTGGTCAGCGTCAGGCCTCCAGAGCTGGATGGCGCATTCGGCGTCCGCATCGGTCGTCGTTTGATACTCGATTCCATCGATCGTGACGCGGCGTCGGGAGTGCGCGAGCCGCCTGCGGTCGCGCAGGCGATGGAGCGCTTCGTCCTGGCTGCCGACGACAGTAAAAAATCCGAGCATGCCGGTGATTTCGAGGATGTTCCGGACGGCGGGTTTCACGCCCGTCAACAACACGCTGCCTTCGCGGGCTGCGCTCTCCTTCAGGAGCTGCGTCAGCACGCGGATGCCGGCGCTGGACACGAAGTCGACCTGAGCCAGGTCCAGGATGACGTCGGGGCCGCGCCCCCGGATCTCGATAAGCTTTGTCTCGAGTTGCACAGCCCCGTTCACGTCGAGCCGCCCGGCGAGCTCAACAACCGTCGTCTCCTCCCGGCTACCAATGTGTACTTCCAGCATCGCCGCCTCCGTAAACGATTTGTCGACGCGCGGATTATCGCACAGGTGGCAACCAATTACCCGGTTGCGGGATCGGACGGAGCTTCTGCTCCCGTTGTCTTCTGGCTCTACTCGATGCGTGACCGGCAAGTGAAGACCGGAGCGGTTCCTACATCGAAAACGCAGCGACTTTCACCTTGGTCGCGTCGGTTTCTCCCATTTTCTTCCGGCCTGCCGACTCGAGATAGGGCACCTGGCCCGGTCTCACGCCGACCATCGCGGCTGCGACAGCATCGAGCTCGGTGATCTTCGCGGAAACGAGCACCCGTTTGATATCGACCGTCGAGCCGCTGACCGGACCGCCGGACTGAATGAATCGCCATGCGTCCATGACGTTGAGATGTGGCACGAAACCGCGCGCCAGCTCGGAAATACGGTCCCCCTTGTCGCTTCCGTGAAAGATCTCGCGGTGTTCGATTATGCCCATGAGGTTCTTCATCCCCAGTGTCAGCCGCGTCATGGAGTGCGTTTTCAGGATCGGAACATTTATGAACGTGTCCGCCTCGACGCAATCCCGAAACACTTTGAAGCCCTTCAGTGTTCCGCCAGCGAAGTCATGAGGGACCAGTCGCTTCGGATCAGGCTCAACCATCTCGGCACCGGCTGCCAGAGTAACCGCCTGGATGCCACTCCGCTCGAAAGCCGCTTTGAAGTACCCGACCGGATTGTCCATCACCCGGACGGTTTTCGCGCCGGCTTCGAAGGCCAGCTCGACGAGCGCGCGGACGACCTCCGGGTTCGTGGTCGCAGCCACCTTGGGCGCCTGGGGAAACGCGATGTTGGGTTTGATCAGGACCACGCTTTGCCGGCTGACAAATTTACTCATGCCGCCAATCTGTGCAATGGCTGCCTTTGTTATTTCGTAGGGGGAGGCTCCCTCCACGACAACGACATCAGCCGGCTGAGTGGATTGCCCGTTCGCCAAAGACTCGATGGCGAGCAGAGACGGAATCGTACAACCCCATTTCAGAAACTCCCGCCTGGGAAGAACGGCAGAGTGCTCAGATCGATTCGAGGCCATGACACCCTCCTTTTGGGACCGGCAGATTATAATGCATGGCTGAACGAGAGAAGTAACCGAGCTTTTGAAAAACCTGAACCACCACACCAACCTTTGAGCAGCCACCCCGGTCTAAGTCCCGGATTAGGAGGGCCAGTTTCCATGCCAAATAACCCGTTCTTCAGCTTGCGCCTCTTGGGTGTGATGGCGATTGCCTGTCTTGGCGTCCTGAGTTCCTCATTCGCTGCGCCCGATGACTCTGCGAACACTACCTCCCGCGCCGACGAGCTGATCGCTTATCTTACGAAAGTAGAAAAAGAGGCGGCACAGGCCATAGGCAACGAGAAATCGAGTGCCGAGGCGATCCAAGCACTCGTTCCAACTGTCGAAAGTGGACTGGCGACGATCAACTCATCCGAAAGCCTTCGTCTCGCCAACGGCGACTCCACCTTGCAGGACCTTCGGCCCCTCCTGGTGTTCCGTCTTGCCGCTCTTCACGCACGGCTCGGCCACAAAGAGGAAGCCTTTCAGTTGCTCCATTCGGTGCTCCTGGAACTCCCCGGCTGGCTGCGCGGAGACATCCCGAATAGCGCCGCGTTCGCTTCACTGGCCGAGGACCCGGATTTCAAGCAGCTGAAGACCCGGCTCGCACGGGTGACCGCGTTGTGGGACGGATCGAGCTTCGCTACGGACTTCACCGAGAACCTCTCGGAGGACGAGAAGATTGCCGGACTGTCCGTCTTCTGGTCCGAAGTGAAGAACAACTTCATGGACCCCTCGCGGCTCGTAGAACTGGAGTGGGACCGCCTGTACCTGTCCTATCTTCCTCGTGTCCGGCAGAGTCAAAGCACCTTCGAGTACTACCGCCTGCTCCAGGAAATGTGCGCTCGGCTGCAGGACGGGCATAGCCGGATATGGATGCCCAGGGAGTTACACTCGCAACAGGTCGGCGCCGGTGGTCTGGAGACCGGGTTGATCGAAGACAAAGTCCTGATACTCGCCGTCGATTCCGAGACGCTTCGGGACCAAGGAATCCGGCCCGGACAGGAAATCACGAGGGTCGACGGAATTCCCGTACGCAAGTACGCCGAGGAACGAGTAGCGCCGTATCAGTCTGCTTCGACACCGCAGGACCTGGCCGCGCAGGTTTACAGCCAGAACTTGACCGCCGGACCAAAGGACAATCCGGTGGAACTGGAGCTGAGGACCACCGGTGGCGATACAGTCTCCAGGTCAATCGCCAGAAACTGGAACCAAAGCGGCAACAGACCGCTCGTGGAGTCGAGGATGCTCGAAGGCAACATCGCGTATGTCGCCATCAACAGCCTAAATGATCCGAACGTCGTCTCGGAGTTCGGCAAGGCTTTTGCAGATACGGTTCAGCGTGCCAATGCCCTCATCCTGGATATCCGGAACAACGGAGGAGGAAACAGCGGGAACGGTTACGAGGTCCTCAATTACCTCACCGACCAGCCCTACCTGACTTCCAGCTGGAAGACCCGCTCCTACTCGCCGACATTCAGAAGCTGGGGCAAGGGCCTGCAATGGCGGAGTTACCCGGCTGGAGAAATCAAACCAAACCGCCCGAAATACTTCACCGGGCCGGTCGCGTTGTTAATTGGTCCCCGGACCTATTCGGCTGCCGAGGATTTCTGCATAGCGTTCCGCAACGCCAAACGCGGCTTGATGATCGGCGAGTTGACAGGCGGGAGCACGGGCAATCCTTTGTTCGTCCGGCTTCCCGGCGGAGGCGGTGCCACGATCTGCACCAAGCTCGACAGCTACCCGGATGGCTCGCTTTTCGTCGGCGTCGGCATTCGTCCCGACAAAACCGTCGCCGCTTCAATTGAGGATGTTCGCGCCGGACGCGACCGGGTCCTGGAAACTGCAATCAAGACGCTGTCCGAAAAGCAGGTGCGCTGAAATCGACGGGGCGGGCCTGCACTCGAGGCACTTGTTTCTGGCGCCTTTTACAGGCGAAAATCAGGTTCTGACCTTAAACTCGATCGGGTCGAAAGAGCAGCTCACAAAAGTGAGGTTGAGGGACAAACAATGCCGACACTGATCGGACACGGAATGCCGGCACTGGCGGTTTCCATGGTGATTCCGAGACGCCTTTCCCGCGCGATCATACTGCTGGGCCTCGCGTGTTCGATTGCCCCGGATCTGGATCTCGTCGGCTTCTACCTCGGCGTCCCGTATGCCCACTGGCTCGGACATCGGGGCCTTTCCCATAGTCTCTGCTTCTCTCTCCTGACTGCCGGCCTGTGCTATTTGATCTTCGTCAGGCTGACCGGAAAAGCCTCCGAACGCGGCCGGCTGTTCTTGTCGTTTTTGCTCTGCGCCGTTTCCCACCCGATCCTTGACGGGCTGACCGATGGTGGGTACGGCGTTGCGCTTCTTTCCCCCTTCTCCAACGAGCGGTACTTCTTACCCTGGCAACCGCTTCCGGTCGCACCGCTCGGTCTTGGCGAATTGGCCGGACCTGACGGTCTTGCGGTGCTGCTTCACGAACTGCTCTGGATTGTTCTGCCTTCCGCCGCGGCAGCAATCTACGGACTTCGAGCAAACCAAGAAAGAAGCCGGAACACGCCCAACTGATTCATCGTCAATAACGGGGGCGGGAGTCCGTCGATGATCCAGCTGCTCACAAGCTACTTCTTCGAAGAGCCGAAGCACATCAACAGCTTCTATGTCCGGAAGAAGGACGCGACCGACCAGTTCTGGACCACGGCCCACGTCGTGGGAAAACGGATGGCCGATGTGGAGCTGTACGTCTTGACCAGCAGCAGGACTTTTTCCGCCGCCGAAGAATTCACCTACAACCTGAAGGCCATGAAACGAGCCACTATCGTCGGCGAGACGACCGGTGGAGGCGCTCATCCGGTCGACTACGTGCAGTCCGACGACCTGAAGATCGGGATGTCCGTGCCGTTCGGCCGGGCGGTCAATCCGATCACCGGCACTAACTGGGAAGGGACCGGCGTCGAACCGGACGTGAAGACGACCGCAGAGGCGGCCTTTGACAAAGCTTACCTTCTCGCTCTGGAGAGAGCTCAAAGCAAATCCGAAGGGCCGAGGAAGGAAGAGCTGAAGTGGGTACTGGAGTACCGGAAAGCGCTCACTGAGCCCTTGGCGTTACCTGAAGAGAAGCTGCGCGATTACGTCGGCCGGTACGCCCTCAGGACGATCTCGCTGGAGGATGGAAAGCTTTTCTACCAGCGCGATGGGAGACCAAAGGGCGCCCTTTACGCCGTTGCCGACGACCGTTTTGCCCTCGAAGAGGCCGAGTTCTTTCGGCTTCAGTTCGAGCGGAACAGCGCCGGAGAAATCATTGCGGTTCGGGGGCTCTATCTGGGCGGCAACGGGGATCGCTCGGAGAGAGAACCCAGGCAGAAATAGGCGACGGCCAAATTCGCAAGCCCTGTTGACTGAATCGAATCCGGCCGAAGAGTCTCCCCGTCCAGATTTCGCGCTCGGGCAGGGCCGGTGTCTCTGATATGCTTGCGCACCATGTTGCGCGGCACTCCGGCGGTCTGTCTGGCTCTTGTCACCGCGCTGCTTGTCGCCACCGGTCTCGACGCTCAGTCCGCTACCGCGCAAAGCTCCCGTCCTCGCGTGGGGCTTGCTCTGGCCGGCGGCAGTGCTCGCGGCCTCGCGCACGTCGGTGTCCTGAAGTGGTTAAGTGAACACAGGGTCCCGGTTGACTGCATCGCCGGAACCAGCATGGGAGGCCTCGTCGCCAGCTTGTACGCCGCCGGGTACGAACCGGACGAAATCGAGGAGTTCCTGCAGGAAATCGACTGGAATGGCACGCTTCGTCCCGGTCCGGCCTTTCGCGACCTGACCTATCGCCGCAAGGAGGATCGCCGTGATTTCCCGATGCAGCTCGAATTCGGGCTTAAGGGAGGTTTGACTCTCCCCGGAGGGATTTCCGCCTGTCATGGAATCGGCCTTCTGCTCAGCCGGTTTACGAGCCCCTATTCGGCACTTGGAAGCTTCGACGAGTTGCCGACGCCGTTTCGTTCAGTCGCCGTGGACCTTCGCAACGGTACTGAGTTCGTGTTCCGTGAGGGAAACCTGTTTGATGCGCTGCGCGCAACAATGGCGATCCCCGGAGTCTTCTCGCCCTGGGTCGTCAACGACCGGACTTTCGTTGACGGCGGGCTCCTGAACAATCTCCCGGTCGACGTGGTTAAAGGCATGGGCGCCAACATAATCATCGCTGTGCCCCTGAAGAGTCACGTGATTGCCGACGAGAAGATGCCATCGTCTCTGACCGGGATAGCCGGCCGCTCGCTCGATATCATGATCGGCGGCACCGAACTCAGGCACCTCGAGCAGGCTCAGGTCGTCATTTCCCCGGAGGTGGCAGGCTTCAATTCGGCCGACTTCCACCGATGGCAGGAATTGGCTGCGATCGGGTACAAGGCAGCGTCACAGGCGGCTGCCCAACTGGAGCCTCTGGCGCTGGACGACCCGGGATGGCATCAGTTCCTGGAAGAGAGAAGCAAGCGCAGACGAAGACTCCCCGTGGAACCCACCTTTCTCGACATCCGGATCACCGGGGGACGGACCAGCAAAGCGGTCGCCCGAGAGGTGTCCCGCTCGGTGACCCCGCCGTACGCAACCACCCCACTCGAAACCGCGCTCACGCGGATTACGGGTTGGGGAAGGTTCGAAGCGGCTGATTACCAGGCTGCCGAACGCGACGGCCTGGAAGGGTATCGAGTCAATCTGCGGGCAAAGAAACACGGTCCTCCCTTCTTGAACACCCTGCTCCTCCTGGATGGCTCTCAATCCGACGGGGTGCGGCTGGGGCTGGGCACCCGGCTGACATTCCTGGACCTGCCCGGGCCTTTTTCCGAATGGCGCAGCGAGGCGAACTTCGGGATCTTCAATCGCCTCGCTACCGAGCTGTATTGGCGGATGGGCGCAAGTCGGTGGTTCGTCGCACCTCGCGGCTTCTATGAGAATTCGGACTTCGATGTGTACCAGGAAGGCAAAAAGCAGCTCGCGGTCGAATTCCGGGAGCCGGGTGCGGGGTTGGACATCGGCTATGCGGGCGGGCGAACCGACGAGGTGAGGTTCGGGTATCAACTGAGCCGGGTCACGGCATCCCAGTCGCTCGGCGTCCCAACCTTTCCGGAAGCCAGAGGCAGGCTCGCTCAGTTTCGGCTCCGGTGGGCTCACGAAGGACAGGACGACGCAATGGTCCCGAGAACCGGGCTACGATCGGTCAGCGAGTTGCGTTGGGTGGTGGACTCCCCCCTGGCCGCCACCCGGTACGCGCAGTTCGAAAGCCGCGTCAGCTGGGCGGCGGCGGTCAAGCGGCGAAACACTGTCGTGGCGGCGATCGAAGGCGGATTCGCGACTGAAGACCAGGTCCCGTACCCGGTCTTCTCGCTGGGCGGTCCCTTCCGGCTGAGCGCATTGTCGCGCGACGAGATGTTCGGGAGCCGATACTACTACGCCAGCGTGTCCGCTTTGCGTCTTATAACCGAGCAGGAGGGAATCGCCGGCAATTTCCACCTTGGAGTGATTTACGAAGTGGGCCGAGCCTTCCGCCTTCACCAGTCAGCCAACCCCTACCATGACCTCGCGGTCGGGATCGTGGGGGAGACCCCGCTTGGTCTGGTCTTCTTCGGACCGAGCTACGGCGAAAACGGCCAGTGGAAAATCTCCTTCCGTGTCGGCCGGCTTTTCTGAGGCGCCGATCGATCCGCAAGCAGAGAAGAAGCAATTCCGGTGTAGAGATGATACTGACGGGGGACTCGGGCTAATGTCATACCTTTCAGCTCTGTTACAATCACCGGCCATGACGGAGCGAAACGCCTATAGAATCATTCTGCGTGCCGTTTTCGCGGCCGTGCTGCTGGCGACCACGTTTTCCAACATCCTTTTCGTTTGGCGTTACGCTCACTCGCTGAGTTGCTGGAACCTCGGCATTGATACGGGCCTTTATGACCAGCTCAGCCGACAACTGCTGGAAACGCCCAGCCTCGCTTCAATTCCTCCCAGTCAGCCGCCCGGGTTCATCATCACGCTTGCCGGCTTATACGCTGTTTTTGGATCGTCGTTGGCCGCGAAGGTCATTTTCTGTTTGATGACGGCCGGCATGGCGGTTGGCGCCTGGCGTTTGGGAGTCCGGTTGATTGGGGAACTCGAAGGGGTGATCGCTGGCTCGCTGGTCGCCGGGTCCGCCCTGCTTGGAGCATACAGCGCCACCGTTCAATACGAGGTTCCGGTCGCCTTCCTGTTGTTCTGGGCTACATTCTGCCTGATTGTTCCCAACGCTCCGGATACTCGCCGAGTCTTCCCGATGTACGTGTGCGGGGCGCTTCTTCTGCTGGCCGCGATTCTAAGCCGGGAAACAGTTCTCGTCGCCCTTCCCGTGTTGCTTCTCGTTCCTGCACTCAATTCCAGGTTACAGAGGCGTCAAAGGCTGAAAGCAGTGCTTGCTGTGGGGTTGATAACATGTGCGGGATTGACGACCTGCACGGCGTTGAGATATCAGCAGACAGGTCGACTGATTCCGATCTCCGAAAAAGGGGATGTCGTCCTGCAGT
>CAYQYP010000349.1:0-26306 GCA_964421755.1 uncultured Acidobacteriota bacterium | reverse complement strand
GGCTCTTATCTTCGGTTCCAAAGGCGCATCCCCCTCCTCGCAAAATGGCGCTCTTACAGTATTCCACTCGCGCGCCGAGCGAAAGCCGTAAAATCCGTAGCCATAAAAGGGAGACAAAACCAGTTCAGAGCCCAACAGAAGTAACCAAACAGCCCATGGCGCGGCTGCTCGGCTGGGATCACCACCTGCGGCATTACGAGCGATGGGAAGGTCAAGGGTTGTCTCTCCATGCCTGATGCCCTCGGTGAAGGGGACCTTCGCCAGCGTACTTTGTGGGATATCTGGTTCGACGCCGATTCTTTCCGGTACACCCGTGGGTTCACGCCCGAACGACTGGGCCCCAACTGCAAATCATGTGTCAAAGCCTTGGAGTGCAAAGGCGGATGTTCCTCCAGCTCCTACTGTGAGACGGGTCGGTTTCATAACAACGCGCTCTGTTTCTACCGGGCGAATGCCGAGGCCGGAAACCCTGCTGCGTGAAGAATCAACGATACGAGCCCGTGACCTCCGTTCTGGTCGAGTGCCACAGAACCGCAAACGCAGCGTGTTTTGCGGAGTGCACGGATTGAAACCGCAGGCAACCAGCAGACAGCTTCGACGTCGCAGGCTATTCCAATCCGCGCACTTCGCAAAAAGCGCTCCGTTTGCGGTTCCGCAGCACTCGATTCCGCCCCGTCAAGCGGCTCGGCGGTGCTTGGGATAACATCACTCCCACGACTGGCAGGTCCTTCCGTTGCAAGAAGTTGCACGTATTCCAGCCATGTTGCATAGTTATTGCACTCGACTGCTTGACAAGTCAGTCAAGTGCTGCTAGAAACAGACTCACCCAGGCCCGAAGGAGGAAGCGCTCCTCCTGAGCAGTCAACATTTGTCCAAGGAGTCGACATGCAGAAAACCACATTATGCTACAGGACCGGGCTGGTGGTTGCCCTGGCCCTCTTTCTGATTGCATCCCCCATCTTTGCTCAGTCGGACCGAGCGGAGATCTCCGGTTTTGTCCGGGATCCCCAGGGGCTCGGTATCCCAGGCGCCTCGGTAACGGTCACGCATGAGGCGACCGCAGTCGACCGGAAGACGATCACCAACGAACAGGGCTACTACGTCTTCGTTAACCTTCCGTCCGGGTACTACACGATTGCCGTCGAAATGGACGGGTTTAAGAAGTTCGTCAGCACCAAGAACAAGCTCGACGCGAACGTGAACATGGGCATAGACGCCCCTCTCGAGATTGGCGCGGTAGATGAAACGGTCCAGGTCGTGGCATCATCGGCGCAGATTCAAACAGACACGGCTGCGGTGGCCAAGCTGATTGAGACCAAGCAGATCGAGAAGCTGATGCTCAACGGTCGCAATCCGCTGTTTCTGGCGATGCTCAAACCGGGCGTTCGGCAAGGCAGCGGGCTGGGTTTCAGTTTTGGTCTGGACCAGGCGGGTATCAGCATCAACGGCGGACGTACGCAAGACTTCCTGATCACCTATGACGGCGCCGTCGGTGTGCGGACCCGGGCCAACGGGACAAGCATCGGGACCGCAGACGTCGACACGGTCGCGGAAGTCCAGATCCTGACCGCCAATTACGCCGCGGAATACGGCCGTGCGGCCGGCGGCCAGATCCGGTTCGTGACCAAGAGCGGAGGTCGTGACTTCCACGGTTCTTTCTACGAGTACCTGCGAAACGACAAGCTCGACGCGAACAGCTGGTCGCGCAACCGTTCCGGGCAAGATCGGGAGAAGAGCCGGTTCAACCAGTTCGGTTACAACATCAGCGGCCCGGTCTACATTCCCGGCGTGTTCAACACCGAAAAGAACAAGCTTTTCTTCTTGTGGAGCCAGGAATGGGTGAAGCGCCGGCGCGAGCAGACATCGAACGTCACCGTGCCAACGGCGAAGATGCGCACGGGCGACTTCTCGGAATTGCTCGATCCCGCAAACCCGTTCTTCAAAAAGAGGACGGAAGTGAAGGACCCGCTGACGGGACAACCGTTTCCGAACAACATCATTCCTGCTGACCGCCTGAGCAAGAACGGCTTGGCGTTCTTGAAAGCCTTTCCGCAGCCGACACCGGGTTTCCTCCAGGGTACGGCAAACTACACGCTGACCCGACCGAATCCCGTGGACCAGCGGAAAGACAACCTGTCGATCGACTGGATCCTGTCGGAGAAGCAATCCCTGAAGTTCCGCGGCTCGATGTACAAGTACATCTCGGTCGACGCGTTCCGGACCGGTCTGGACTATGCGATCACGGATTGGGACCGTCCCAACCGGACGGGCTCGGTCAGCCATCTCTGGTCCCTCAGCCCGACGATGATCAACGAGATCCTGGCGACTGCGAGTGTCGACGTCGTTTATATCGGCCTCTACCAGGAAGGCCAACGCTTCGCACGGAGCAAGTACGGGATCGACTATCCCTACCTCTTCCCGGATCGCAAAGAGATCCCGGACAAGATCCCGACGATCGACATCGCCAATTTCCAGACCATAGACGGCGGCCCATACCCGTCCTCTTCGGCCGGACCGATCTACTCGCTGTCAGACAACTTCACGAAGATTTGGGGAACTCATTCCTTGAAGTTCGGCGCGCTTTTCGAGCGGGCCGGGCAGAATGACTTCGACCAGATCAACGTGAGCGGCGTCCCCGGTGGAACCAACAACCAGAACGGTCGTTTCATCTTCGACAACACACGGGCAGGCGCCCCGTCGACCGGACTGGCAATCGGAAACGCCGCCATGGGTTTGTTCACTTCCTACGCGGAGATTGGGCCTCGAGCTTACACTCCCTATCGTGCCAACATGTTCGAATGGTACCTGCAGGACAGTTGGAAGGTCGACCCGAGGCTGACGTTCGAGTACGGTGTCCGGTGGACGTACATGACGCCTTACTACTACAGCAATTGGGGAAACATCGCGATCTTCGACCCAGACAAGTACGACCCGGCGAAGGCTGTGGTCCAAAACCCGACAACCGGGTACATCCTCAGCGGCGACCGCTTCAATGGCGTCGTAATCCCCGGCTCGGGTTGGCCCGAAGCAGCTAAGGGACGTGTCGCGATCGCCGACTCCGGTGAATACGACCGTTTGTTCTCAGGCGGCTCCGAACTGGTGGCAAAGAGGCACTGGGGCAATTTCCAGCCCAGACTCGGCCTGGCTTACCAGATCAGCAAGACCGACGTAATCCGCGGTGGTATTGGCAAATTCCTGGCCAAGCCCGGCGTTGCGGACAACGTCTTCCTCGGCGGCAACCCGCCTTTCCAGCCGATGATGTCGCTGGCGACCGGGAACGCGGACAGCCCGGCCGGAGGGCAGCCGTCGTTCTTTCCGCAGTTCTTCATGACGATGGATCCGGAGTTCAAGATCCCCCACTCCTACATGTGGAATCTGTTCTACGAGCGCCAGCTTCCCCTGGATACGACTGTTTCCATCGGCTACGTTGGCCGCGCGGGTAACAACCTGGAGCGGGAACGGAACATCAATACGCTGCCGGTCGGAACTCTGTACAAACCCGAGAACAAGGGTGTCAATACCAACGTGCTGCGGCCTTACAAGGGTTTCGCGCAGATTCCGATGGCCGAAAACTCGGCGATGTCCCGTTACAGAGGTATGCAACTGGAAGTGAACCGGCGCTTCAACAAAGGACTTGGTTTCGGCGTCGCGTACACCTATTCGAGCTCGAAGGACAACGGGGCTGACCGGCGCTACCGGTTCCTGAACCCGCTTGATG
Organism: uncultured Acidobacteriota bacterium; assembly: GCA_964421755.1. Classification (GTDB taxonomy): domain Bacteria; phylum Acidobacteriota; class UBA6911; order RPQK01; family RPQK01; genus CAVUUN01. Next base: position 22,588 of record CAYQYP010000349.1, on the reverse strand, counting down.
ACACGAATGACTGGGGTCCCTCGAACAACAACAGCCCGCATATTCTGGTCACCAACTTTATCTATGAGCTCCCCTTCTTCAATGAACCGGGGCTGATGAGGACGGTGCTCGGTGGTTGGGCACTCACGGGGATGATCGGGTACTATGCCGGCACACCGTTCCAGATCGGCACGGGCGAGGATTTTGCCGGGATCGGGAGCGGTAACGAGACCCAACTCTGGAACCTGGCTGGACCCTTGGTGTTTGACCGGAAATTCTCCCACGAGACGGGTGACGGCAACTACTACTTCCAGCCGAAGATTTCAGGCGGGGCGAGCATTGCCACGAAACCCACTAATGGGACCTTTGCGAGCCAGACTCGGAATTCGGCCGGCTACAACCCGGCGAACCAGAGTTGGAACCTGGCCGTCTTCAAGGCGTTCGCCTTCGGCGAGTCCCAGAAGATCGAAGTCCGCTCAGATTTCTTCAACTTCCCGAATCATCCGAACTGGGGCGGTGTCAACGCCAACCCCAGTTCTGGCACGTTCGGCATGGTGACGAGCAAGAGCGGGAACCGCGAGATTCAGCTGAGCCTGCGCTACAGCTTCTAACCTTTCGGTCTCACAAAGGGGCGCGTTCCTCGCGCCCCTTTGCGGTTACTCTGAGCCGGACCCCAGGGACAGAGGCGATGCCCGCCTCTGTCCCTGGGGTCCTTGAAGTCCTTGAGTCCTTGGGGTCCGGCCTTTTCTCCCCGCCTTGAACCGCCTTGAACTTCTCCCCCCGCCGCGGAATCTAAGTGCTTGTCTTGAATTTCCTCTTGACCTTCTCGCTACTAAGTACTAAGTTTTTAGTATATGAGCGAGCCGAGACTGACGAAGCTGGAACTCGAGATCATGAAAATCGTCTGGGAGCGAGGCCGGGCGACCAGCCGGGATGTCTATGAGGCCCTGCGTGCCACCCGACCGCTCGCCTACACCACCATCAATACAATGATGAAGATCCTCGAGCAGAAGCAGTTTCTCAGAAAATGGCAGGAAGAGCGCGCCTTCGTCTACGAACCGACGCGGCCGAAGGAGGCCGTGGTGAAGTCGATGGTCGACGATTTCGTAAAGCGTGTCTTCGATGGCGCCGCCACCCCGCTACTTCTGCAGCTCGTCAAGGACCGGAAGCTCTCAGAGAAGGAATTGCGGGAAATCATCCGGATGGCCAAGGAGGAACCGGAATGAACACGCTTTGGCTTGAAAACCTGACGAATTATAGCCTGCAGATATGCATCGTTGTCCTCGCTGCAGCTGCGGCTCGATCCCTGTTGCGGTTGACCGAACCGCGCGTGGTGCTCAGGTTCTGGCAGGTTGTACTGTCTGTCTGCCTGGTGCTGCCGCTTCTGCAGTCCTGGCAAGCCAAACCACCTGGCGGAGATGTAGACGGTGAGGCATCCGTCGGTCTGATCACGGGGCACGTTCTCTCCGAGAGCTCCGCCGATTGGTGGGCGTGGCCTGCGGGATCCTCTTTGCTCGCTACTCTGCTGGTCGCCGGTTTTGTTGTTCGGCTTGCCTGGATGGCTGCTGGTCTTGTCAGGCTGCGCGGCCTCAGGAATCGGGCCGTGTGGCTGTCGGCCTCGGGATTGCCGCTGTCTGGCCGCGACGAGACGGGCCAGGCGCACTTCTACCTGACGTCCGAGTTGCACCGGCCGGCAACATTTGGAATCAGCGAGCCGGCGGTTCTACTGCCCGTGCGGGCCCTGGAACTGGACGAAAGACAGTTGCGATCGATTCTGCTTCACGAGTTGGAGCACATCCGCGGTCGCCACTGGTTGTACGCTATTTTTGAAGAGCTGGTTCGAAGTCTTTTCTGGTACCACCCGGCCATGTGCTGGCTGGTCAGGCGCGTCCGGCTGGCCCGTGAACAGGTGATCGACGCGCGAGTAATCCGTCAGACGGGGGGCCGCCGCCCTTACCTCCAGGCGCTTCTCGAAATGGCGCGAGCGGGCGCCGGGATGGAATTACTGTCAGCTTCGTCGTTTCTATCGCCTCATGAACTGACCGAGCGGGCGACACTCATCATGAAGGAGCCTCATATGTCTCGAAAACGTCTGTTACTTGCAGCGTGCGTTCTTGTCCCGCTCATGGCAGTATCGACCGTAGCCGCCGTCTGGGCCTTTCCTCTGAAAGGGGTGAGTCCGCCTCCCGCCGCTGGTGCCCCCGGCCAGGAATCGTCTCCCGGCAAAGGGGAGATGCAAATCGTCAAGCAGACTCTTCCTGATTATCCGGCGGACGCGAAAGCAAAGGGTATTCAGGGAAGTGTTCTCGTTCACGTCAAGGTCGATCCATCGGGAAAGGTGTCCGGAGCAAGCGCACGGGAAGGACACGAGCTGCTCAGACGGGCGGCCGTCGATGCGGCGACCGTCTGGGAGTTCAAGCCCCTGAGGCGGGATGGTAAAGCAGTTCCTTTCGAGACTGACGTCACGGTCACTTTTGTCCTCAAGGGAGACCGGAAAGGCGGAAGTGTTATCGGTGGTGTACCCGGCGGCGTCAAGGGTGGCATACCCGGCGGTGTTAAGGGCGGTGTGCCCGGGGGCGTCACGGGTGGCGTACCCGGCGGCGTCATCGGCGGTGTACCCGGTGGGGGCAAAGTCGGCGCGCCGGGTGACCAGGATACCGAGCATCCGCAGCTTCTCGACAGGTCCATCGTTCCTGAATACCCGCCGGAAGCCAAGGAGAAGAAGATCGAGGGAAAGGTGAAGGTCGAAGCGACAATCGACGAGAAGGGACAAGTCTCTGAGGCCCGATTAGTCAGTGGTCCTGAGATCTTCAAGGACTCTGCCATCAGCGCCGTAAAGGCATGGAAATGGGCTCCCGCCACGAAGTTCGGCCGGCCGGTTCCCGCCACGGCGACGATCGATTTGAACTACGAGCTGCACTAAAGCACTTGAGAGAGCGATCGCCAACCCGGCCGAAAAGCGGCGGATTCTCTGCTGAGAATCCGCCGTTTTTCGGCCGGGTTGGCGGTTCCATCCCTCCGAGTCACCGTTCCGCATTCCCCTTACCCGGTGCGTGAGTCCAGATCGTTCCAAAGGGCATACGCCTCCATGAGCTCCCTCTGCAGTTCCTCGAACCGTGCCACTCTGGTTTGGACGGTTTCGGCTTCTGTCTTATAGAACTCGGGATCGGCGAAGGCTGCATTCAAAGCGCTTTGCTCCCGTTCCAGTGCCTCGATGTATGAAGGCAGCTCCTGGAGTTGTCGCTGTTCCCTATAGGAAAGTTTCTTTCTGGCAGCGGGCGCTTCGCTCCCCGGAAGTGCGACCGCCGTGCGCGGGCGCGCTACCTCAGGTTTCTCACTGACAACGCTTGTCCTTGGGTGGCCGGTCTCGGGGGCCCGTTGGCGCAACCAGTCCTCGTATCCGCCAACGTACTCCTGGATGCGACCCCCGCCCTCGAATACCAGCGTGCTGGTCACGGCGTTATCGAGGAACACGCGATCATGGCTCACCAGCAACAAGGTCCCGGGGAATTCCGCCAGCTGGGCCTCGAGTAGCTCGAGCGTCTCGATATCCAGATCGTTGGTCGGCTCATCGAGGATCAGGACATTGGCGGGACGAGTGAAGAGTCGGGCGAGCAGCAGTCGGTTTCGCTCGCCTCCGGACAAGGATTTAACCGGCGCCCGGGCGCGCTCGGGCGGAAACAGGAAGTCGCGCAGATAGGCGTTGACGTGGCGGGATCGCCCGTTGACCGTTACCGTATCGTTTCCCTGGCCGATGGTATCAAACACACTCTGCTCGGGTTCCAGTTGTTCCCGCTGCTGATCATAGTAAGCAATCTGGACGTTCGTACCAGTCCGGATCGTTCCCGTATCCGGCTCTATCTCGGCCATGAGCAAGCGCATCAGCGTCGTTTTGCCGGATCCGTTGGGTCCTATGAGTCCGATACGGTCGCCCCGCATGACGCGGACCGAGAAGTCGCGTATCACCTCGGTGGTCCCGAAATTTTTGCCGATTCCCTCCGCCTCGAACACGAGCCGCCCGGACGGGTCGGCGATTTCCACCTGGACGCGCGCGACTCCGAGCACTTCCCGCCGAGCCGCCCGCTCTTCGCGCATCGCCTCGAGAGCACGCACGCGTCCCTCGTTCCGGGTGCGCCTCGCTTTGACGCCCTGTCTGAGCCACGCCTCCTCTTCGGCCAGTCGTTTGTCGAACTTCTGCTGTTCGACTGCCTCGTTGACCAGCCATTCCTCCTTCTTTCGCAGAAAGGTCCGGTAATCGCCGGGCCACGAGGTCAGGTGCCCCCGGTCGAGCTCTATGATCCGGGTGGCCAGCCGCTGAAGGAACGCACGGTCGTGCGTCACGAAAACCACGGCCCCGGGATAGTCGGCCAGGAGAGTTTCCAGCCAGGTGATCGCTTCGATATCGAGGTGGTTGGTCGGCTCGTCCAGCAGGAGCAGGCCTGGTTCAGCGACGAGCGTTCGGGCGAGCAGGGTCCGCCGGCGCCAGCCTCCCGAAAGCGCATCGACGCTCGCGTCGGCGGGCAGGCGAAGGCGTTCGACCATCGTCTCGACCCTCTGCTCGAGCCGCCACCCGTCCTGTTCCTCGAGTTCGTGGTGCAGCCGACCCAGCCTGTCGAGCGACGTCGGCGAGCCGTCTCGAGCGACTTCGGTGGCAGCGCGGTGATATGCGGACACGACGGCGCTCAGGTCCCCGAGTCCTTCTGCAACCACGTCGAAAACCGGACGATCAGCTGAGAGCGGGACATCCTGTTCCAGTCGCGAGATCCGAAGGCCGGGCTGTTTCCATATAGTTCCCCGGTCAGGCAGCTGGTCACCGGCAATCACCTTGAGCAACATCGATTTGCCGGTGCCGTTGCGGCCGATCAGGCATACTCGTTCGCCTGCTTCGACCTGCAGCGATACGTTGTCAAAGAGGGGCAAGTGCCCGAACGCGAGCGACAGACCATCCAGAGCGACCACCGGCATCCGTACAATCTACCACGCCCGATTCAGCCTCGGGCGGCCCCTACTGCGCGAAGACTTCCCGAACCGGTACCGGGATGAAGGAAAGCACGAAGATGAGTAGTGCGAGAAACGCCAGCAATATCCGACGTCTCCCGAGCGGCACGCTCATATAGACGGCCGGCGGATGGCGGAAACCAAGAAAGAAGACCAGTGCCGCGATGGCAAAGTAGCCGGTGAAGAGCAGGAACCCACAGGCGAGAAGCGCCGCCAGTGTCGCATAGGAACAGATTCGATGGCCTCTGGGGCCGAGAACCGCGTAAACGATATGGCCGCCGTCCAACTGTCCGATCGGCAAGAGATTGAAGCTGGTCGCCAGCAGGCCGAACCAAGCCGCCAGGCCAATCGGGTGCAAGGTCATATCCCCGGTACTTCCGGGCCACATGAGCCGTATTGCCAACTGTAGGATCAATGGCTCTCCGAATTCCCAGTAGTACCCATCCGTCAGATCGACGTTGAAGCGAGCCGAGTACCGGACGCCGATGAACAGTGCGGGCAGCATGACGAAGAAGCCTGCGAGCGGGCCTCCGACAGCTACGTCAAAGAGTTGCCGGGTGTTGGCAAACATCGACTTGATCTTGATCACGGCTCCAAACGTCCCGAATCCGAACGGGAAAGGCGGCCCAGGCAAGAAATACGGGAGCGTCGCGTCTATCCTGTAATGGCGGCAGGTGAGGTAATGTCCCATCTCATGCGAGAGCAGGATCGCAATGATGGCGATGGAGTACCAGAGCCCTCCGAGGATCGCGGAGGCGATCGAATCGATCTTCGTCCCGGTCTCATTTTGGTAGAAAGCGGAATAGACTAGCGCTCCCGCTGTCGTGGTTGTCAGCGACGTCACACAAAAGAGCAGGACCGGGAGCCATCGGCGACTCGGGGACCGTTGGGGAAACTCGTAGACAGTCGTCGACTGTTGAGCAAAGGGCTCGTAACGCGGAGGTTCACTCAAGAATGGTTTTTCTTAATGATTGAAACGAATCTCTTTTCCGGGTTTGAATCGAACGGTCTTCCCCGGAGGAATTGGCACCTCTGCTCCTGTTCTGGGATTCCTTCCGATTCCGCTTTTTCGCGGTTTGACCACGAAGACTCCAAATCCGCGAAGTTCGATTCTCTCGCCGCCTTTCATGGCCGCCTTGAGAGCTTCGAAGACCGAGTCAACCGCCATTTCGGCACGCACCTTGGTGATGCCCATCTTATTGGAAACGCGTGTGACGATGTCCTGTTTTATCACTGGAGCTTGATTCCTCCGTTAAACTGTTAATTCGACTATACTTGCATTCTAACGGGTGTGTCAAGAGTAGCACAGCCGCATCTTTCGCTCCCCCAGCAGTTGATGCGCCGGGTATGTAAGTTTACACTTTCCCTCTCCGCGATGTGGTCAGGGGACTGCAGTTTGCCGGGAGAAGGGGGGCGTTATGCCGGTCAAATCCGACCGCTGGATCATCAAAATGGCCCGTGAAACGGGAATGATCGAACCGTTCGAAGAGAAACTGGTCAGTGACGGGCATATCTCTTTCGGCGTGTCATCGTACGGATACGACATGCGCGTCGATCGACGGTACCGGGTCTTTCGTGGCCAGCCGGGTCAGATCATTGATCCCAAGGAAGTCAACACCGGACTGTTCGAGGATTTCGAAGGCGATTCCTGCGTCGTCGAGCCGGGTTGCTTCGTTCTTGCACGCTCCGTGGAGTATTTCCGCATCCCGCGCGACGTATTGACGATCTGCACGGGTAAATCGACCTACGCCCGATGCGGTCTTCTGGCCAACATCACTCCGTTTGAGCCGGAATGGGAAGGGTTCGTGACCATGTCGCTGGTCAACACCGGCCCGTCTCCGGTCCGAGTCTATTCCGGGGAAGGGATCGCCCAGGTGATTTTCCTCGCGGCTGAGGAGACATGCACGGTGTCTTACCGCGACCGCAAGGGCAAGTATCAGGCACAGAAGGACATCGTTTTTGCTAAAGTAAACAAACCAGAAAGCTGAACCTAGACATGCAAGAAAGGTACGATTTCCAGGCGATCGAGAGGAAGTGGCAGGAACGTTGGGCGGCGGAGGGTCGTTTCCGGGCAGTTCCGGACCCGGAACGGCCGAAATACTACGTTCTCGAGATGCTGCCCTACCCTTCGGGCGCGCTCCACATGGGTCACGTGCGCAATTACTCACTGGGCGACTCGATCGCCATCTTCCGGCGGATGCAGGGGTTCAACGTTTTACATCCGATTGGCTGGGATGCCTTTGGCCTGCCCGCCGAGAACGCCGCCATCAAACGGGGCGTCCCGCCGGAAAAATGGACACTCGATAACATCGCCCGGATGAAGAGTCAGTGCAAGGGGCTCGGTTGGTCGTACGACTGGGAACGCGAGGTCACGACTTGCCTCCCCGATTACTATCGCTGGAATCAGTGGTTTTTCATTCAGCTTTTCAAGAAAGGGCTCGCCTACAAGCGCACAGGACTGGTCAACTGGTGCAACAAATGCCAGACCGTCCTGGCCAACGAGCAGGTCATCAACGGCGGGTGCTGGCGAGACGGCAGTCCGGTCGTCCAACAGGAGCTGGAGCAGTGGTATTGGCGAATAACCGACTATGCCGAGGAGCTGCTCAAAGACCTTGACAGTCTCGACAAAGACTGGCCTGAAAAAGTCCTGACCATGCAGCGCAACTGGATCGGCAAATCCGAGGGGGCCAAGGTTCGCTTCGCGCTTGCTGATTCGCACGTGTCGTTCGATATCTTCACGACCCGCATCGACACGATTTTCGGGGCCACCTTCGTGGTTCTCGCTCCAGAGCATGAGCTTGTCAGGTCGTGGTTTTCCGACCCGGAATATGGCCAGGCCCTTTCGGATTTTGTAGAGGAGATGCGCCGCCAGGACCGGGCTGTCCGGACTTCCGAGGAGGCGGAGAAGAGGGGTGTCTTCACCGGGCGCTATGCCGTGAATCCCTTCAATCAGGAACGAGTCCCTATCTGGGTGGCCAATTTCGTCCTGATGGAGTACGGAACCGGCGCAATCATGGCTGTTCCGGCCCACGATCAGCGGGATTTCGAGTTCGCGCAGAAGTACGACATCCCGATCAGGGAGGTTATTCTGCCTCTTCCCGGGCAGACAAGCAGCCTGCCGGCTCAGGCCTATGTGGACTATGGGACGCTCACATTCAGCGGCCCATTTTCAGGCCTTAGCTCTCACGAAGCGCTGGAGCAAATGACTGCCTTCGCGCGCGAGCGTGGCTTCGGCGAGGGTACGACTTCCTACCGGTTGAAAGATTGGGGAATCAGCCGGCAGAGGTATTGGGGTACACCCATTCCGATCATCTATTGCGATAATTGCGGGGTCGTCCCAGTTCCTGAGAACGATTTGCCCGTTGTCCTGCCAAAGCTTGATCGTATAGTCCTCGGTGGCTCCCCGCTGGCCACGGTGCCCGATTTTGTGAATACCGTTTGCCCGAATTGCCAGCGACCAGCCCGTCGCGAGACGGACACGATGGATACGTTCGTTGACAGCTCCTGGTACTTTTACCGCTATACCAGTCCCCGGGAGGTGAGCGCCCCGATTGAAGGTAACGCAGTCAATTACTGGTTCCCGGTGGATATCTACATCGGGGGCGTCGAGCACGCGATCCTGCACCTGATCTACATGCGCTTTTTCAGCAAGGCGATGCGCGACATCGGGCTCAAGGCGCTGGACGAACCGGTCAAGGTATTGTTTACCCAGGGAATGGTCATCAAGGATGGCGCCAAGATGAGCAAGTCTCTGGGGAACGTGGTGGAACCGGACGAGATCGTGCGCGAATATGGCGCGGACGCCCTGCGCTTGTTCATTCAGTTCGCCGCTCCGCCCGATGGAGATCTGGACTGGAACGATTCGGGCCTCGAAGGCTGTTTTCGTTTCCTGACCCGAGTGTGGCGACTCGTCTACCGAAACAGGGAGCGGTTAGTCGCCGCTGGACCGGTTCCCGAAGATCACGAGGTCAGCCCCGATGAGCGGCTTTTGACGCGCAAAGTGCACCAGACGATCCGAAAAGTCACCGGGGACCTGGAAAGGGTGCATCAGAATACCGCGATCGCTTCGATCATGGAGCTGCTGAACCTGATCGCAGAGCTGGTGGAGAAGCCCAGCGTTCACCCCGCGCTCGTCCGAGACGCGATCGAAAAAATGATGCTGCTGATTCACCCCTTTGCGCCGCACTTTGCCGAGGAGATATGGGAGACGCTCGGTCATTCGGACAGCCTGGCTTGTACCCGCTGGCCCGAATTCGACGCCGCGCTTGCCGCCGAGGAAGAGGTTGAAATCGCCGTCCAGGTCAACGGGAAGATTCGGGGTAGATTCACCGCCCCGGTCGGGTTAACGAAAGAAGCGACCGAGGAAATGGCATTGAAGGACCCCAAGGTGCAGGCGGCTGTAGAAGGAAAGACGGTTCGAAAAGTCATCGTCATTCCTGAGAAGCTCGTTAACATCGTCGCCAACTGATCGAATGCGGAATGAGCCGAATGCGGAATGCGGATTGCGGAATGCGGAATGCGGAATAGGACAGCGCGGATCAGCGTCTTATTTTTTCTCCTGGCGGTGGTTTGCACATCGTGCGGGTACAGGGTGGCTTCCAAGAACCGGCTGGCGAGCTCGTATAAGACGCTGACCGTGACGCCCCTGCAAAATCAGACGACGACCTTCGAGGTGGAGCAGATCTTGACCCGGGCACTCGTCAAGTCTTTCGTCGAGAAGACCGCTTTCAAGATCGTGGATGAGACGGACAGTCCCGACCTTCTCTTGAAGGGGCGGGTCGTGAACGTCTATGCGACTCCGGTGATCTTCGGCCGCGAAACGGACCCGAACCCGCAGGGTAGGAGCTCCGGGTTCGGGTCCACTTTCCTCGTGACCCTCAATGCCGCGATTGAGATCCAGGAGAAGTCCAGTGGAAAGGTCGTTTTCCGAAACGACAACTACGTGTTCAGGGACCAATACGAGATTAATATCGACCCTCGGAATTTTTTCTCCGAATTGAACCCGGCGCTGGACCGGATCGCCACGGACTTCGCGGCAAGCGTTGTCACCTCGGTGCTCGAGGATTTCTGAGCGAACATGAACGTCAACGAGTTCCAGAAGCGGTCGGGTTCACCCGAGCCGATCTATCTTCTTCTGACCAGCCAGGCTTATATCAGGAAGTTGATCTACGACCACTGCGCCAGACAGGTGCCGGAGGCCGGGCGTGCGTTCGACTGGAATGTCTTCGATCTGGAACGCGACCAGGTATCGGATCTGGTGAGTGCCGCACGCACACTGCCCTGGTTCTCGCCTCGACGATGGATTTACGTCAAGAATGCCGACTCGGCAGACAAGGCGCTCCTGCCGTATCTGCAGAAGCCGAGCGAGCGGACGGTCATGGTGCTCGAGGTGGACAAATGCCCGGCCGGATGGCCTGAGTTTCCGATCATAGAGCCGGGCGAACGCGCGGACTTGGCTGGATGGCTGTCGCGCAAGGCGCAAAGCGAGGGTTACTCGGTCGAAGAGGGGGCCATCGAAGCACTCGTGGAGGTCGTCGGTGACGACCTGCAGCTCCTCGTTTCCGAGCTGGAAAAGCTGCTCCTCTATGGGCTGAACGACCGGACGATCACCATCGACTCGGTGCGCCAGGCGGTTTCGCAGGCGAGGCAATATGACGTGTTTGCCCTCGGGGAGGCGATTGCTTCGGGCAATGCCAAACGCGCGCTCGGCATCCTGAACGCGTTGTTTGAGTCAGGCATGAGCACCCAGTTGATCATCTCGACGCTTTACGCCAACTTCAGGCGGCTGCTGGTTGCGCTCGAATTGCTGGACCGTGGCAAGCGCTTTCCCGACATCGTCAGGCAATTGAACCTCTGGAGCTACAAAAACCGCGAGTCGGCCGTCCGCAAGTTCAAGGAAAAGGAAGTCAGGGGCATCATCCTGCGTTTGTTTGAAGCCGATCGCACCTCGAAATCAAGCAGCGTGGACATGAAGGTTTACATGGAACGGCTTGTAATTGACACCTGTTGCCGGATCTCCGTATAATCGAAGGCTTCACACGAGAAGGAGAAGGAAGTCCGTATGGCGAATACCAAATCGGCGGAAAAGCGGATTCGACAGAGCGAGAGACGCAGACTGATGAATCGCCAGGTCAGAAGCCGAATGAGAACTGAAATCAAAAGATTCAAGGCCCTCCTGCTGGAAAAGAAGGTCGATGAGGCTCGCAACCTTCTGCCTCGGGTGTACGGCATTATCGATAAGACTGCCCAGAAAGGCGTCATTCATCGCAATACGGCTGCGCGCTACAAATCCCGTTTGACCCAGCACCTGAATCAGTCTGCCTCCTAGTGTAAATTTCACCACGATCTGTCTCGCCAGACGGCGGAACGCTGTCCGGCATTAGAGACTAACGGCCTCCGTTTCTATGGAACACAGGAAGATTCTGCTGCCAGATCGTGGAGCAGAAGTACTGTTCGGCGTCCAGGATGAGAATATTCACTTCCTGGAATCGCTGTTTGACGTCACCATCAACGCACGTGGCGGCGAACTGACTGTTCAGGGAGAAGAGGAAGACGTACGGGCCGTCGAACAGATCCTCGTTGAATTCGCAACCCTCCTGCAGCAAGGGCATCAGTTCCGAAACGGGGAGCTGCGCGACGCCTTTCAGCAGATCGCCGAAGGAGCAGCCCGAAGCCTTCACGAATTCGTTCCACGCAAAGCTGTCCTGACGACCGGAGTGCGCGAAGTCCTGCCGCGCAGCCTCAATCAGATGCGTTACGTCCAGGCCATTGAGCAGTACGACCTGGTTTTCGGAATCGGGCCTGCAGGCACGGGCAAGACCTACCTCGCGGTGGCCATGGCCATCGCCTACCTCCTGAAAAAGACGGTCAACCGGATCGTGCTCGCCCGCCCCGCAGTGGAAGCAGGCGAAAAACTCGGGTTTCTGCCGGGGGACCTTCAGGAAAAAGTCAACCCGTACCTGAGGCCGCTCTACGACGCCCTGTTTCACATGGTCGAGGGCGAGAAGATAGACAAGCTGCTGGAGCGGGGAATCATCGAAATTGCGCCGCTGGCGTTTATGCGCGGCCGGACTCTGAGCGACTCTTTCATCATTCTGGACGAGGCGCAGAATTGCACCTCCGAGCAGATGAAGATGTTCCTCACGCGGATGGGGCTGAATTCCAAGGTGGTCGTGACCGGGGATGTGACCCAGATAGACCTCCCCAGAGGACAGTTGTCCGGCCTCGTCGAGGCACGCGAGGTTCTTTCGCCCGTCGATACGATCCGTTTCTGCTATTTCAACGAGAAGGATGTCGTTCGCCACCGGCTGGTCAAGGTGATCATCCAGGCGTACGAGAAGCGGGATTTGTAGGCAACTGACAACTGACAGTCGTCAGTTGTCGGCCGGTCGGCATGCGGTTTCATATGAAAGCTGTTCGAATCATCGGTGTACCAATGGACCTGGGCGGAGGTCGCCGGGGTGTCGACATGGGCCCGTCCGCAATCCGGATCGGCGGTCTGCACGAGAAGCTCGGGGATCTCGGGATCGACGTGGAGGACTCGGGCAACATCGAAGTGCGTATCGCCGAGGAATTCCATTACGGTGAAAAGCACGAGATGTACGTGGAGGAGATCTCCCAGGTGTGCACGCGGCTGGCCCATCGCGTGCATCAATCGCTCGAGGATGGCAGGTTCCCTGTGGTCTTGGGGGGCGATCATTCAGTTGCGGCAGGCAGCGTCGCCGGCGTCGCTTCGTTTTTCAAGAAGCGGGGACAGAAGATAGGCCTCATCTGGATCGATGCGCATACGGATTTTAACGTTCCGGAAACCAGTCCCTCCGGCAACGTCCACGGGATGCCCCTGGCCGCGATCCTGGGCCTTGGTCCACAGCAACTGGCGTCCATTGAAGGCTTTTCGCCCAAGATAGAAGTCGGTAACGCGGTCGTCGTCGGCGCGCGAAGCATCGATGACGGCGAGAAGAAGAACATCCAGAAAACCGGCCTGCGAGTGATCACGATGAAAGAGCTCGACATTCGCGGTTTGCCGGCAGTCATGGAAGAAGCAATCGCCCTGGCGAGCGACGGAACCACGGGGTTTGTCTGCACCTTTGATCTGGATGTCGTCGACCCGCGGTTTGCGCCAGGCGTCGGGACTCCCGTGTTTGGCGGAATCACCTATAGGGAGAGTCACCTCGCCATGGAGATGATCTACGACAGCGGTCAGATGGTGGCGCTCGAGCTGGTCGAGGTCAACCCGGTGCTCGACGAGGAAAACAGCACCGGCTTGCTCGCCGTCGAGCTCATCTGTTCAGCTTTGGGGAAGAAGATCCTGTAGTGTTTTGAAGCGCGGACGTCTGTTTTGGAGCGCGAACGCCCCGTCCGCACTGGGACCGCGGGCATTTTGCCCGCTCTCTTCGGGAGTCAATCATGCTTCATGTCATCGTCTTGTGTGGGGGGCGTTCAGCCGAGCACGATGTCTCGCTCGTCTCGGCCGGTTCGGTTGTCCGGAATCTCGACTCGTCCCGCTACCGGATTTCTCTGATTGGAATCGCGAAGGACGGGCAAGTAATACCGGCCGATCAGCTGAAATCGAAAATGACCATGGCTGACACCCCGGTCCAGATTCTCGACCATAAGCACTGGGTGGAGCTGTTGCTCGGTTCCTCGCCGGACATAGTTTTCCCTGTCCTCCACGGTCCCTATGGGGAGGACGGCACCGTTCAAGGCGCCCTGGAAGTGCTCGACCTCCCATACGTCGGCGCCGGAGTCTGGGGTTCGGCTGTCGGCATGAACAAGATTCACTGCAAGAGCGTGCTCGCCGATGCAGGCCTGCCGGTTCTCCCGTACGTCGCGATGAATCGCGTGGAATGGGAAGAGGGGGCCGAGAGCCTTGTCGCCCAGATTACTTCGTCGTTGAGCTATCCCCTTTTCGTCAAGCCGGCCAATCTCGGTTCCTCGATAGGGATCAACAAGAGCCGGAACCGGGAAGAGCTTCTGGAGCATATTCGGGCTGCGTTCAAGTATGACGACTTCGTCCTGGTCGAGCAGGGGATCGATGCCCGTGAAATTGAGGTCTCGGTTCTGGGGAATCTGAAGGCCAGGGCCTCGTTTGCCGGGGAGATCGTGCCCTCCCGCGAGTTCTACACCTACGAATCGAAGTACGAGGATTCGAACAGCGAGCTTGTGATTCCTGCGAGACTTTCAACCGGCCAAATGGAGGAAGTGCGGGCACTCGCGGTGCGGGCTTATAACTGCCTGCAGTTGGAGGGAATGGCCCGGATGGACTTCCTGATGGACCGGGCGTCGGGGAAACTGTGGATCAACGAACCGAACACGATTCCCGGTTTCACCAGCATCAGCATGTATCCGAAACTCTGGGAAGCAACCGGTCTCCGGTACCCGGAATTGCTTGATCAGCTTATCGAGCTGGGATTTGAACGCTGGCGCCGTCGTCGGGCGTTGTCGGTGGATCGGTAGGGCCTGCCGGGGAGATGCTGCCGAACCCCAAGGACCCCAAGGACCACAAGGATCTCAAGGACAGCAAGGACAAAGGCAGCGGCGGGTTTACCGCTTTGTCTTTGGTCGTTGGTGTCTTGAGGTCCTTGTGGTCCTCGTGGCCCTTGGGGTCCGGCAAGAAGATTCAGCTTAGACTACGCATGGAAAGACTCGCCGCAGCCGCAGGTGCTCTTGGCGTTGGGGTTCTTGAAGGTGAAACCCGCGCCTTGAACGGTCTCGACGTAATCGATTTCCGTCCCGCTGAGATAGTTCAGACTGGCGTTGTCCACAAATACCTTGAAGCCATCGATTTCGATGACCTTGTCGTCACCCTGCGCGTCTTTTTCGAGATTCATCGCATACTGAAAACCGGAGCATCCGCCGCCGACCACCGCAACTCGGATACCGGCATAGGATTCCGGCTGTTCCGCAATGACTTCTTTGACTTTCCCGACCGCTTTTTCCGTCAGTGTAAGCATTCGTTCTGATTCCTTCCTCGATAGTTCGCGGGCGAGTGTTGAAGAATTTCCCAACCGCACAGAGCAGGCACCACTCGACGCCCGGCGTCGGTATATTTTAGCCAACCATTGACACTCAGGTCAATTAGGAGAAGCAACTTGACCTTCTTGTTGTTTCCGAAGGTCAGGGTTTCGGCGCAGGCGCCGGGGGTGGTTGCTGCTCCGGCGTCTGGGCGGCTCCAGCCAGGCGCTCGAGAACTTCTCCGAGCAGGCGCTGCTCCTCGCCGTACCCTGTCCAGTTGCCCTCGCGCAAGTAGTTCTGGCTGTTCTGGTAGTGTTGCATGGCCTCTTCGGTCAGCTGTTGCACATCGATGGCGGTCGTCGCCGGAGGCGTTTCGGTCCCGGGATCGCCGGTCGGCGTAACCGCCGAAGTCAAAGTCGACGAGGGAGTCTTCGGAGGTGGCGGCGAGAGGACAACGCGCCGGATGGTTTCGGCCAGGTCTTCGCCCATCATCACCTGGTTTTCGTAGACCACGATCACGCGGGTCAGCTCAGGTATCTTGCTCTTCTCCGCTTGAAGATACAGCGGTTCCACGTAGAGGACCGATTTCTCGATTGGGATGACGAGGAGGTTGCCTCGTATCACACTCGATCCTTTCTGGCTCCACAGGGTGATCAGTTGAGAGATGTTCGGATCCTGGTCGATCCGCGCCTCGATCTGCATCGGCCCGTAGGTCAGCTCCTGTTTGGGGAACTGGTAGAGGATCAGCCGGCCGTAGTTAGAGCCGTCGGAGCGGGCCGCCAGCCAGGCAATCATATTGTTCTTATTGTTCGGCGTGAACGGAATCAGAAGGACAAACTCCTCCTTCACCGCGTGGGGAAGGCTCATGATCGTGTAGTAGCTCTCCATCACTTGGTCGGACCCGCGATAGTTCTCGGTGGGGATCTGCCAGACATCCTCCTTGTTATAGAAAACCCGGGGATCGCGCATGTGGTACGTGCACAGCACGCGTCGCTGAACATCGAAGAGGTCCTCAGGATATCTGACGTGCGAGCGCAAACCCCTCGGCATCGCCGAAATCGGACGAAAGAGCTTAGGAAAGATCCGGGCGTACGTCTGTATCAGCGGATCCGTAGGGTCGGAGATGTAGAAGCGGATGTCACCCAGATAGGCGTCTACGACGACCTTGACCGAATTGCGGATGTAATTCAACTGTCCCTGGAGCACCGGCTCTGAGTACGGGTACCGGGACGACGTCGTATATGCGTCTTGCAGCCAGAAGAGCCGGCCGTTGTCGACCACGATGTACGGGTCCTTATCGTAATCGAGGAAGGGAGCCACTTTCTTGACACGCGCCTGAATGGACCGGTGCAGCAGCACGCGACTGTCGTCCGTGAAGTTCTGAGTAAAGAGGATCTCAAAACTTCCGAGCTCCCAGGCGAAGAGTAGTCGCCGGAGGAAGCCGCCGATCTGAAGTCCGCGGTCGGCGTTGTACGTGGTAAAGGCGTTTTCATCTCCGACCGGGTAATCGAATTCCTTCATCCTGGTCCGCACAAAGACCGGATGCTCGGTTTTCTCGCCGAAGTAAATCTCGGGCCGCGTGATGCTCAATTCCTGCACTTTTGACTGAGGCGGAATATCCTGGACGAGCAGCGCCGGGAGTCCTTCCTCTGTCACTTCATTCACCGGGCTCGCGCAAATTCCATACCCGTGGGTGTACTGAAAGTATTGATTGATCCAAGTCTGCGCCTGCTCGGAGATCAGCGAGAAATCGAGCTCCCGGACGGAGAGCATGACCTGGCGGTAGATGCCGCCGATGTGATAGCGGTCAAGGTCCACGTCCGAGAAGACGTAGTAGGGCCTGATCGTCTGGAGTTGCTCGTAGGCATCCTGCAGCGGTCTCCAGTCCCACAGCCGTATATTGCGGATCGTCGCCTCGTTTCTGGCCAGGCCTGCCTTGTCGAGTCGGGTCGTGCTGGTGAAGTCACGCACCTCCACCTTGTCGAGGTTATAGGCCTTCAGAGTAAACGCGATGTTATGCGCGATGTATTCCTGCTCCTTGAGCAGCTCGTTAGGCTTTACGAACAGCGACTGTATGAGCCCCGGATATAGCCCGGAGAGCACGTACACCACGACGAAGGCGATCAGCGAGGCGATTCCGGGGCGGAGGCTCCCGAACGCCGGGGCGGCAAACAGGATCACGGCGCACAGAAGGCAGACGGCGGCCATGATCCAGTAGACCGGAATCCAGGCGTGGACATCCGTGTAACCGGGGCCGAACGTGACTCCTTCTTCGCTGTACATCAGCTGAAATCGCTTAAGCCAAAAGCGGATGGCCAGCAGAACGAAGCCGCTGCCCAGCAGAATGCCCGCGTGTATTCGAGCCGCCGAACTGAGCTGCAGACGCCGCAGATAGCCGACGTGACCGTTGACCGTATAGTTGAATCCAGCGATCAGAAAAGCGAAGAAGAGTAGAATCAGCCCGTACCCCGTCACCAGGAAGAGAATCGGCAAGGTGAAGAAGTAGAAAGATAGGGGGCGTCCGAAAATAGGATCGTTCGGTCCGCCGGTCACCTGCTGGGTGAATTGGAGAATCGCAAGCCACTGACCCTGGACGAGGACCCCCAAAAAGCCGGATACGACCATGACCGCGATCCATGACGCTGAGGTGACGCGGTCACGCGTCAAGCCAGGAAGGTCCTGGCGAACCCAGAACTCCTGGTCGGAGGATCGCGACGCGAGTTTCAGGTTGATGCTCAGGACTCCCAGCGCCACGCCAAACCCGATCAACCAGAGAAGGAACCGCGACCAGAGAGATTTCTGGAAGACTTCCAGGTACCCGACCGAATTGAACCAGAGCGAATCGACGTAAAGGCTCAACCCTCCGCCGAGGATGAACCAGATCGCCAGGACGCCAATAACCACCAGGAGGAGCTTGAATCGTTGCATGATGAACCTGGACGCTCCGCACTGACCGTCCGGGTTAGGTCCCGGCTCCTTCGTCGGACATCGCCCACTTGACCTACAGCTACGGACAACAGTACTTTGTCGCCCATTCGGGTCCTAAAAGTCAAGCCGATAGCCGCCGTCGAGGTATAATTCGACCGGCCGCAGTTGGATTGAACCTGGGGTCCGGAAATCCCGTCTTTTGTTGTATACTTCAGACTGGAATCGGTGCACTTGCTGGTCCCAGGCAATGAGCCGAGGTTGACGTATGACAAAAAAAGTAGCGAGTTTTATGGCTGTTTTGGCCGTCGTTCTAGCGTTGGCTTTCCCGACGGCTCTCTTTGCACAGAGCAAGGAGAAAGATACCAAGGACAGGAAGACCGACCTCGAGGCACTCAAACAGGAAGAGGGCGAGGATTACTACAAAAAGTGGTTGAACGAAGACGTAAAGTACATTATTGCCCCCGAGGAAAAAGGCGTCTTCTCCAAGCTGACAACTGACGAAGAAAAAGAGGAGTTCATCGAGCAGTTCTGGTATCGCCGCGATCCGGACCCGATGACCCCGAGCAACGAGTTCAAAGAAGAACACTACCGGCGAATTGCGTACGCCAACGAGAGGTTCGCCAGCGGCATGCCTGGCTGGATGACCGATCGGGGCAGAATCTACATCATCCACGGAGAGCCGGCCGAAAAAGAGTCACATCCCTCGGGCGGCACCTACAACCGTCCGATGCATGAGGGCGGCGGAACTACCTCGACTTTTCCGTTCGAAATTTGGCGCTATCGGCACATCGACGGCATCGGCCAGGACGTGGAACTGGAATTCGTGGACCCGAGCATGAGCGGCGAGTATCGCCTCTCGATGGATCCCAATGAGAAGGATGCCCTTCTGTACGTTCCCGGCGCGGGTCTGACCCTGGCGGAAGAGCTGGGAATGGCCGAGAAAAAGGACCGTCCCTTCTTCAACCCCGGCAACCGCGAGAACTATCCCCTGATGCACATGCGCGCGAAGGACAACCCCTTTGAGCGCTACGAGGTGTACACCAAGATCCAGCGGCCCACAGAGCTGAAGTACAAGGACCTGAAGGAAGTGGTTTCGATCAATATCGACTACCGTCCTCTGCCCTTCCAGGTCCGTCAGGATTACATCAAGCTGAACGAGCAGCAGGTTCTCGTTCCGATCAGCGTGGAAGTGCAGAACAAGGATCTGACGTTCAAGGAAGAGAACGGGACGCACACCGCCAAGATGGCGATCTACGGCATCATCACGAGTATCACGAACCGGGTGATTATGGAGTTTGACGACGATGTCGCCGCCTCCTACTCTCAGGATACTTTGCCCACCGGCCTGCTGACCCGATCGATTTACCAGAAGGTCGTTCCGCTCGACAAGAAGATGCGCTACCGCATCGACCTTGTCGTCAAGGATTTGAACAGTGGGCACACGGGGGTTCAGCGGTTGGCGATCGTCCCTCCGATGTACGACGAGAAGAAGCTGTCGGTCAGCTCATTGATCCTCTCCGATTTTATCCAGCAGTTGCCCGAGATCCCGAAGGACGATGAGATGTTCGTGCTCGGCGACGTGAAAGTCCGTCCCAGCCTGCGCAAGAGCTTCCGATTTGACGGCCCGTTTGGCGTCTATCTCCAGCTGTACAACGTAGGGTTGGATCAGACGAACTTCTCGCCTCAACTCGCGGTGAGCTACAAGATCATGAAGGAAGGTCAGCCGGTCATGGAGATCAAGGAAGAGAGCGGCGAATCGGTCCAGTTCTTTTCCGGCCAGAGAGTCGTCCTGATCAAGGCCCTTCCTTTAAAGGATCTGGCTCCCGGGACCTACACGGTGGCGATTGACGTCAAGGACCTGATCAGTAGTCAGACGATCAGCGCGCAGGATAATTTCCAGGTCGTACCTCCTCCTCAGGTGGCCAGCAAGTAAAAAACCTGAAGAAATCTTCGTATTTTTTCCTCCTCGAGCGTTAGAGATATGGGGAACCAACAACGGTTCCCCGTATCGATCGAGGAGGAAGCATGTCTCAGAAATGGTGTCTGCTGAACTCGGGGGGGCCATCGAAAACCGAAAGCGAGCTTCTGGACCTTTACGGGCAAACCGCCGTCATCTCGCGACTCGGGAAGTACAATCTGATCCACCTGGATTGCCCGGAGCCCGAGGAAATCGCGCGACGCATTCAGGAATTTGATCCCGATCAGCTTTTCGAGGACGATTGCCCGATCTGTCAGATGCTCCGCAATGAGAGCTGTGACGTGATCTACGACGGCTCGTGGGACGAAGAAGACGAGGCGGACCTGGTTCAGTGAGCGGGTCGAGGAACAGTGATCGGACAGCGCAAAACCGACGACGAGAAATGGATGCTGCTCGCGATTGAGGAGGCCGAAGCTGCCGCCTCGCACGGTGAAGTGCCGATCGGGGCGGTTGCCGTGCTCGATGGCGAGCTCATCGCCCGCAATCACAACCGGAGCGTCCAGGACAACGATCCCACCGCCCACGCTGAAATGCTCGTCTTGAGAGAGGCGGGACGGCTCCTGGGGAATTACCGGCTCCCCGGCATCGACTTATACGTCACGATCGAGCCTTGTCTGATGTGCACCGGGGCGATCATCTGGGCGCGCATCGGGCGGCTGGTTTTCGGAGCCCGTGATGCCAAGGCCGGAGCGGTTTTCTCCAAAAGCCAGGGCAACCTGGCAGGCGTTTTCAACCACGCGGTGCCGGTTGTGGAGGGAATTCTGGAGGAAAGGTGCCGTGAGGTGATCAGGGAATTCTTCGCCCGTCGGCGCACGCAAACCGGCATGCCGACCTGATTCTCCGGGGTGTCAGAACGCTCTGATACAATGATTACAGAGCTAATGACCGGAAGTGCAGGTTTAGCATCTGTTGCCGATTTCGCCCACGAGAGTGAACGAGAGTTCGCCCAGTTCTTGGATTTTTACCAGATCGAGTGGCGATACGAACCCCTCTGTTTCCCCCTCGAGCGGGATCCCCAAGGACGGGTGACCCTCAGTTTCACTCCCGACTTCTATCTGCCGCAGTTTGACCTCTTCGTTGAGCTGACGACGATGAAGCAGAGCCTGGTCACGAAAAAGAACCGCAAAGTGCGGCTGCTGAAGCAGCTTTATCCGGACGTGAACATCAAGATATTTTACGGGCGGGACTACCGGCGACTGTTGTTCAAGTTTGGCGAGATGGCTGAGTAGCGTCTGCGAGTACAAGGTGAACGAGGATCGTCTTCCACCGCCGATTCGCGACGTCGTCCTTCCTGCCGCCGCGATCTCCCAGCGGGTCAGGGAACTGGCCTCCGATATCAGCCGTGACTTCAGAGGACGCGACGTCTATGTCGTGGGTATCCTCACCGGCGCATTCATTTTCGCCTGCGACCTGATCCGGCGTCTGCGGGTCCCTGCCCATCTGGACTTCATTTCGATAAGCCGTTACGAGAAGCGGCCCGGGACGGGCGAGGTGAAAATCCTGAAGGACCTTCAGGACGAAATTCTCGGAAAAGAGGTTCTGATCGTCGAGGACATAGTCGACACGGGACTGACACTGAACTACCTGATCCGCAATCTGAGCAACCGAAGACCCGCCTCACTGGCTATTTGCACCTTGCTTGATCGGCCCGATCTGCGGATTGCCCAGATCCCGATTCGCTATGTCGGCTTCAACGTCTCGTCCGAGTTCCTGGTCGGTTACGGGCTCGACTTCCGAGGGTTTTACAGACACCTGCCTTACATCGCCACCATGAAGGACCGGGACAGCCTGCCGCCTGGAAAGGGCGGCAAGGGCAGCGGCGGGGGGGTATTGCGAACAACTCGCTGAGGTGTGACTTTGTCGTTTCAGCTCATCGCCATCGTTTTCTTTACGGTCCTTCTGGCGGTCTTTTACGCGATTGCATATTCGGTTGTGGCTGGAATCATCGAGAACTACGCCCGCTATTACCAGAAGGCCGAACTGCAGTGGACCGGCCCGTCCGGGATGCGACGCAGGAGAAACCGCGTCCTGAATCTAGCCATTCTGCTGGCTGTTTCGCTCGTGTCTGCCTGGCTCGTCGTCAGGTTCATAGTGCTCGCTTAGTGCCTCGTTTCAGAAATACGGTGACGTTTGCCGAGGCCCTGGCGAGGCGAGGTCGAGAAGAGAGGAGGAGTCGATGCTTTTCGAGACTGACGTCACGGTCACTTTTCTCCTCAAGGGAGACCGGAAAGACGGAGGTGTTATCGGTGGTGTGCCCGGTTGGCGGTTCCATCCCTCCGAGTCCCCGTTCCGCATTCCCCTTACCCGGCGCGTGAGTCCAGATCGTTCCAAAGGGCATACGCCTCCATGAGCTCCCTCTGCAGTTCTTCGAACCGTGACACTCTGATTTGGACGGTTTCGGCTTCTGTCTTATAGAACTCGGGATCGGCGAAGGCTGCATTCAAAGCGCTCTGCTCCCGTTCGAGTGCCTCGATGTATGAAGGCAGCTCTTGGAGTTGTCGCTGTTCCCTATAGGAAAGTTTCTTTCTGGCAGCAGGCGCTTCGCTCCCCGGAAGCACGGCCGCCGCGCGCGGGCGCGCTACCTCAGGTTTCTCACTGACGACGCTTGTCCTTGGGTGGCCTGTCTCGGGTACCCGTTGGCGCAACCAGTCCTCGTATCCGCCAACGTACTCCTGGATGCGACCCCCGCCCTCGAATACCAGCGTGCTGGTCACGGCGTTATCGAGGAACACGCGATCATGGCTCACCAGC
>CAYQYP010000348.1:0-6225 GCA_964421755.1 uncultured Acidobacteriota bacterium | reverse complement strand
GCCCCAAGGGAAAGTGCCCGACATCGGCGCCGATGAGGTGCGGTGGAGAAATTAACCACGAAACACACGAAATACACGAAAAAGACGAAGGATCGATTTCGTGTGTTTCGTGGTTGCGCACGAGGAGTGACAGCATGGATGCCAGGTGTCGAATAACCAGAGCGGTTCTCCTGCTGCTTTTAATCCTGCCCCTGCACGCACAGCCGGCCGACAAGGCGCCGGCCTACAAGCCGCAGCGGATTAACAAGGCGATCGAGCTTCTTGCCCAGGGTCAGCCGATCTACTACGCCGAGGCGTACGGCGGGTACGAGGAGGGCAGGAAACAGGCCCGCACCTGGGCGGACTACATCATCTACAACATGGAGCATGCACCGCTTGATTTCAATGCGCTCAAGGAGTTCATGCGCGGGCTGGTTGAAGGCGGTCCCACGCCGAGCGGACACCGCACTCCGGCCGTCATAGTCACTCTTCCGGTCCTGGGCCTCGACACAGAGACGTTTAAAGGTGGGTCCTGGATGATTCAACAGGCGCTTGCCCAAGGCGCACACGGCCTGCATCTGGGCCGCGCCCGTGACCCCGAGGCGGTCAAGCTGTACGTCCAGGCCGCCCGCTACCCGTTCCAGAAAAAAGCGGTGGACGTCGTGGGAGAGGGCGTGCGCGGCTGGGGGAGCCAGAAATTCGCCGCCTGGGTTTGGGGAATCGATGAGAAGGAGTACCTCAAGCGCGCCGATGTCTGGCCTCTGAACCCCGAAGGCGAGATCATGCTTGGTCTCAAGATCGAAGACAAGCAGGCACTGCAGAACGCGGAAAAGAGCATCGCGGTCCCCGGAGTGGCTTTCGCCGAGCACGGGCCGCGCGACATGGGGCTGTCCTACGGCTACCTGGAAGGTCGCGCCGATCCTCCGGTTCCTGCGGAAGTCCAGGCGGCCGGAGATCGCGTGCTGTCTGCCTGCAAAGCGAACAAAGTGTTTTTCCTGGACAACGTGTTGCCTGAAAACGTTGAAGCGCAGATCGACCGAGGCGTGATGATCGGCGCCGGACGCCGCGAGGACTCGGCCGAAAAAGGCCGCAAGTACACGAAGCGTCAGATGCCCTGGTAGCGGAGAAAAGTCATGGCCCAACTGAGTCGCCGAAGACTCTTACAGGGGATGGCCGCGGCAGCCGCAGGCGCGCCGTCGATTCTGCATGCGGCCCGCCGGGCCGGCGACAAGCCGAACCTGCTCTTTCTCTGGACCGACCAGCAGCGGGCTAACACCATGGCGGTGTATGGAAATCACCGGTTCCGCGTCCCGGTCATGAACGACCTCGCCTCGCGCAGCGTCGTCTTCGAAAAAGCCTATGTGAGCCAGCCGGTCTGCACACCTTCGAGGTCCACGATCATGACCGGCCTGTACCCGCATCAAAACGGGTGTGTGGGCAACAACATCCCATTGCGGGCGGAAACGAAGACACTCCCGGAGTTGGTCAACGATTCGAGTTACCGGACTGGCTACATGGGGAAGTGGCACCTCGGCGACGAGGTCTTCCGCCAGCACGGGTTCCAGGAGTGGGTCTCGATTGAGGACATCTACTGGGAGTACTTCTCCGCAGGCCGCGACCGCAAGACAAGGTCAAGCTACCATCATTTTCTCGAAAGCCTGGGCAACCGGCCTGAGGGCGAAGAGGGCCGTTTTTCCCGTGATTTCGCGTCATTGCGGCCCCTCGAGCAGTGCAAGCCGGCTTTTCTGGCCAATGAGGCCGGCAACTTCATCCGCAGGCACCAACGAGAACCCTGGATACTGTATGTGAACTTCCTTGAGCCGCATCCGCCCTACTACGGCCCGTTTAACGGGTTGCACGAGGAGAGCGAGGCGCCTATGCCACGGAATTACCCGGGTACTGCGGTTGAGCGGGAGCCTGGCTGGTACTCGCGCCTGCGCGAGAATCAGCGCGCCAAGGTCGAGGACAAAGTCTACCTGGCCGGGCGTGCAGGCAACCGGGCGTCCACAGGAACCGAGGCAGGGCTGCGACGCGTGCTTCAGCAGCTGAACCGCAACTATGCAGGCCTCTGCAGCCAGGTGGATGAGGCGCTCGGACGCATCTTCTGGGCGCTGGAAACCTCCGGCCAGGCGGATAACACCGTTATTGTCTTCACTTCGGATCACGGCGAGATGGGTGGTTCGCATTCACTCATCCAGAAAACCGTTGCGTACGAGGAGGCGATATGGGTGCCGATGTTGCTCCATGTCCCCTTCCGACAAAACCGAAAGGTCCCGGTGTCGCAGCCCGTTGGCCACATTGACCTGGTTCCGACACTCCTCGAGCTTATGACGGGGAAAAAGGAGGACACTCTTCCAGGAGAGAGTTGGGTGTGGCTGCTCGATGGCGGAAAACGCCGGGAAGACCACGTTTTCGTGCAGTGGACCGACCGGGAGGGTGGGCCGAGTTGGCGCATGGCGATTTCGCCGGATGGCCTGAAGCTCGCGCAGTTCGACCGCGACAATTCGCTCCTCTTCGACAGGAACCGTGACCCGCTGGAGATGAGCAATCTGTACTACCGTTCAGACCACGCCGCCGAAGTGCGCCGTTTGAGATCGAACATCGAGCGCTGGCAAAAAGCGACAGGCGACGTATTTGCGATGAGCTGAGTTCTTAACCACGAAACACACGAAATACACGAAAGAAACACTTTCATGCCTCTTTTCGTGTGTTTCGTGTGTTTCGTGGTCAGAGGGAGTTGCCTGATGATGACACTTAGAAATCTCCTCCCGCTCTTCCTTCTCGCCGCGCTGCTCGGCTTCGGGCCGACAGGCCGGGAAACAGTTAACTCGATCGGCGTCCGGCTGGTCCGGGTTGAGCCTGGCAGTTTTACCATGGGGGAGGCGTCACCACGCGCCGATGGCTGGGACGAGAGTCCGGCGCACAAGGTCACGATTTCCTCTCCGTTCCTGATTTCCGAAACCGAGATAACCGCCGAGCAATTTGCGGAGTTCCAGCCGGGCTTCACCGGATCCCTGACCGAAGGTTCCGCCGCAACAGGGATCAGCTGGCACGAGGCGAACGCGTTTTGCGAGTGGCTCACTCGAAAAGAAGGAAAACCGTATCGCCTTCCCACTGAGGCTGAGTGGGAGTATGCCGCTCGGGCTGGCGCGAAAGGCAGCTTGTGGTCGGGCGATGCTCCTCCGGCGCCCGACGCCCCGAATCCCTGGGGCTTGAAGGCGATTCATTCCGGTCCGGCCGAATGGTGTTACGACTGGTACGGGCCGTATGCGGACTGGGACCAGGTCGATCCGGTCGGACCAGTCTCCGGTCTCAGCAAAGTAGTTCGGGGTGGAGGGTTGGATCGCGATTCCCCGTACTATGCTCGGGCCGCCAACCGAGCCTCCTATGCTCCGGCTTTTGGCATGATGCGCGGAACCGACCGTGTAACCGCGCGCGAAACAAGCATGCCGTCTACCGAACCAACGCTTCAAGGCTTGATCGGCCTCTGGTTCGGCAGGACCAACCTGACTGATCCGAAGGCCGTCGACGAAATCACGACTCTCGATTTGGATTGGCGCTTCTTTCAACAGCCGGGGCAGGACCGAGGTGAGATGTGGTCTGGTCGCTGGTTGGGTTTCATCCAGGCGCCGACCAGCGGCCCGATTACATTCCACGCCGCCTCGGACCGAGCCGTAACCCTGCTCGTCGGCGGCCAGAAGGTGATCGCCTGGGAGGGCGGCGAAGCGCAGAAATCGGGAACCATAGAGCTGGTCGAGGGCAAGAGGTACTCAGTCGAGATCGTCTATACGCACGACCACGGCGCCAAGACTTACCTGACGCTCCAGTGGAGTTGGGAAGGACAGTCGACAACGGCAATTCCGCGAGAGGCCTTGTCCTACTCCCCTGCACAGCGCCAGCAGGCGGTTGACGAGGCGCCTCGACAGTATCTCCCCGGGCATCACTCGATTGGTCTTCGCGTGGTGCAGGGGCCCCTCCCCGCCACCCCAGCGCTGCCTGAAATACTCCCCTTCATTCAGCGCTGCGTGGTGGCGGGGAACAATCCTCACCTCCAAAAGGGTCCGGACCCGTCCAAGCCTTGGCTGCGCCGCCGCCCGCTCCTCACAATTCCGTCCGTTGGGAGTTCCAGGGAGGAGACGATCGGAGTTGGAATGCATCCTGGCCTGCTTGGTCACAACCACAATCCGGGGTTCGAGATTATGCCGAATGGCGACCTCCTCGCGATCCTTTTCACCTCGCCCTACGGGCCCGGCGGCGAGGATCAGCCGGAAGTCGCAATGATTGCCTCGCGACTGCGCTTTGGCGCCGATGAGTGGGACATGCAGGAAATGTTCCTGGATTTCGCGGATGTGAACGACACTTCGTCGCTCCTGTGGAGAGAAGGGGACACTGTCTATCTTTTTTGGGGACACACGTTCTACAACCGCGCCTATCCGTTTCAGTGGACCGCATCAACGGACAGCGGGGCGAGTTGGGGCCCGGTCCGTTTCCCTCAATTTCGCAGGGAAATCGGTCCACGGACCAACCAGCCCGTCAGCACCGCGCTCCGGGACCGTCGCGGTATCTTCTACCTCCCGAGCGACGCGATTGGAGGAACGTCGGTCCTGTGGGCGACCGACAACAATTTCGACACCTGGTTCGACACGGGAGGCCGCACGTTCGGACGCCACACGAACATCGCTTTGACGCGCGACGGTCGGATCCTCGGGATGGGTGGCAAAAACTCGGACATCGACGGGTTCATGCCCAAATCCATCTCTGACGACGGAGGGAAGACCTGGAAAGTCAGCAAAACGCCTTTCCCGGAGCTGGGCAGCGGGCAGCGACCCTCTCTGCTGCGACTGGCCAGCGGCCGCCTGTTTTTCGCCGGTGACCTTCAGCACAGCAGTGGCCAGCACCCGGAGGCGTACAAAGAACGAGGCGCTTACGTCGCGGTTTCCGAGGATGACGGGGAGACCTGGCGGATCAAGCAGTTGCCGGGAGCACTGCCTGCCGACCCGAAGGGTTTTAACCGCAACCCGAACCCAACTCTTGGTTACACCGTGGCTCGACAGGCCGCCAACGGCCTGATACACATGATTTCGACGAAGACCTTACCGCCGCAGCACTGGGAGCTCAATGAGGCATGGATCCTGTCTCAGGACGCCGGCCTCGCCGATGCGCCGGTCAGCCAGATCGTAGACGTGAAGGAACAGCGGCATCTCTTCCCGTCTGGCCGTGTTCGGCGTCTCTGGAGTGCGGGACGGTTAGCGACCGGTGAGTACCGCCTCCAAGGCCGGGTCACCTCGTTTTACGAGAACGGCGTCGAG
Source organism: uncultured Acidobacteriota bacterium (assembly GCA_964421755.1). Lineage (GTDB taxonomy): Bacteria > Acidobacteriota > UBA6911 > RPQK01 > RPQK01 > CAVUUN01. The sequence goes on along the minus strand of CAYQYP010000348.1, from coordinate 937 downwards.
GAGTGGACAGTTGAATACGACCGGGGCGTCAAGCGGGGGATGGAAGTCTATCGCACGCCCTCCGATCAGAAACTATGGGAGCGCGACCACAAAGACGACGGTTCCGAGACTTGGCGTCAGTTCTGGCCGGACGGGTCGGTCAAGTCGGAGTCGAACTGGCGGGGCGGACGGGCGGACGGAACCGCTCGCATTTGGGATCGCAAAGGCCACCTCCTTCGCCAAGTAGTGTTCAAGAACGGATCGGCACGCGGCGAGTGAGACAGTTGACCGTGTCACTTGGAATCGGTGGGTTGGTCAGAACAGATTGCCGGGCCAGGTCGTCTCCTTAACGAGGTGCGTCGCACACACTCTCGGAACGGATCTATTCCTTGTGGACCCCCCCAGGCTGCGATGGATTTCGAGAAGCGTGTGAGGAAGAGCTTTTGCTGCGGCACTCCGGAAGGCCGTTGGCGCTACCAAGTCTGCATCAGCGGCCGACCAGGCGCTGCAGGTGTTCCGGGTACCGAGCGCCCTGGATCTCGATCTTCGACGCTGCGCTGGTAATTTCCCGAAGGTCGTCCTCGGTCAGTTCGATGGCGCCACCGCCAAGGTTTTCCTCGAGGCGATGGAGCTTCGTGGTTCCGGGGATGGGAACGATCCACGGCTTCTGCGCCAAGAGCCACGCAAGCGCGAGCTGTGCGGGTGTAACTTTCCTCCGTTCGGCGATCTGGCCGAGCAGATCAACCAGGGCCTGATTTGCCTTTCGAGCCTCCGGCGTGAAACGAGGAACGATGTTTCGGAAGTCGGATTTGTCAAAGGTCGTATTCGGGTCGATCTTCCCCGTGAGGAAGCCTTTGCCTAAAGGGCTGAAGGGGACAAAGCCAATTCCGAGCTCTTCGACGGTCGGGATCACTTCCGCTTCGGGTTCCCTCCACCACAACGAGTATTCGCTTTGCAG
>CAYQYP010000347.1:0-15791 GCA_964421755.1 uncultured Acidobacteriota bacterium | reverse complement strand
GCATCCAACCCTGAAAGGGTTGCGTACCGCACTACGCAACCCTTTCAGGGTTGGATCCTTCCCGCCGTCAACCCGGGGTTTCCCGCACACAACGCGGGCAACCCCGGGCTTTGCTACGCAACACCTTCGGCGTTGAAAACTAAACACGAAGCAGTGGAGCGAGTCAGGTGGTCCGCTTACTCTCGCTCACTGCCGTTCGCTCTCGTGCGCGGCTCCATTCGATCTCGCCCTCCGCACGACATCAGCCCATAACAGGTCCGTCAAACCTGTGGGCCGAACGCACTTCCTTTTTCAACACCCTCGCAGCGGCTCCGAAAAGGCGACGCCGCAGTGCCTGGCTTTGGTCAAGCCCTACTGCTTTGCGATCCTCGCCAGGATCTCCGCGTACCGCTTCTCTTTGCGCAAGCGCTCAAACTCGGCCGCCGCCTCGATCGCCGCAAAGTCTTTGAAACCTGCTTCGACAGCCTTACCGAGGTATTCGAGCGCTTTCTTCTTGTCTCCGGAGCCGGCATACGCCCGACTGGAGTCAAAGAGCACGCCGGTCGCTTTCGGGCGAATCCACTCGCAGATTCTCAAGCTGACGAGAGCCGAGTGAAAGTTCCTGGCGTCCATGAGGTCCTTTGCGTAGTAGAGGGAGTTGATCATCAACTCTTCGAGAACTCGTTGCGCAAGGATCCGATCCCGGTCGAAGACCTTGCTTTCCATCTTGTGTCTTAGTTCGTGGATGGTGCTGCGGATCTCGCTCTCGCCGCCCACATAGATCTCGCGAGAACCTGGATCGGCTGCAGCCACCGAGGGCCCTGCCATGCTTTCCTTCTCCATCGCGAACCTCGCTGCACGGAGCCCATCCATGCGGACCTGTTGAAGCTGGGCCAACTCGGCCTCCTGCTTGATTGCCTGCTTCACTTCCTTGGTCTTGGCCAGCCTCTCGGACTTCTCTGCGTGCGGAGTGACATCCTTCAGGCCCTTGAAGTCCCGGCTGATTGATCGGAGCTCCCGATAGGCGTCGTAGATACGGCCACTCGCCTCGAAGCCTTCGGCGCGAGCGACCGCCCTCGCATATGCGGCGTCCACTAGAGCGGCATCAGGGGGGCGCAGTCCGGACCTGATCGCCTGCAATTCCATCCACTCGAGCGCCAGGGCCGCAATTTCCTCAGGAGGCCAGGCGTGGCCGCCCTCGAACGTCTCGAACCGCACAGTTTTGCCCATCTTTTCCAGACTGGAACAAACGTTTTCCATGAGCGGGAAATTGAAGTCCGCGATGCCGGCCACCCCGAAGAGCGCGAATGAGACGCCCCGCAGCGTCTCTTCCTTCATCTGGAACGCCGACGCGCAGATGATGCTCCCGGCCAGACCCGTTGACGCGACATTCCAGGCCGGGCCCCCGCCGCCTGACATGCCCGACGTGTAAACGCGTCGAGGGTCGATGGAAAACCGCGCATGGGTGTCGTCGGCGACCGCCTGAATGGCGGCGTATATCGGCTCCCATGGACCGTTCCGCGAATTGTTAGAACAGACGACGATGTAGCCAAGCCGTTCGGCGGCGTTTTTGTACAGCTCAACGGGGACCTTGCCCCGGGCTCCGGGGTCGAAACAGTAGAGGATCGGATATCTCCGAGTCGGGTCGTAGCTCGTCGGGATATACAGGGCATATGTCTGGCTCGGGTTTTTCGCGCAGACAACCCGATCGATCACAACCCCTTTGGACAGTGGCTGCCCCTGCGCCTGCGCCCAGGCGACCAGGGCCAGCAGGAGGGCAAGGCTTCGGGCGGTGAACATTCCCTCATTATAAGTAGCTGCGGGCTCATATGTTGGTTTGATTTCCCGTAGGTCCCACTTTCAAGTCGGACCCTGGCTTTTCGGGCGGCTGGCGATCTCGCCAAGTCCGGGAAAGTGTCCGACTTGGAAGCCGGACCTGCGCTATCCTCCGTTTTATCAAGACATTGAGTAAGCGGAGGCCGCAAACTAGAATCAGACTATGCCATCTTCAAAAAACGCGAGGCAGGAAGACCTGAACCTCAAGAACATCGTGTGGAATCAGTTCGACGAGGCGTCGAACTTCCTGACGCACCCAAAAGGTCTGCTCCAGCAGATCCGTGAGTGCGACAACGTCTTCATGGTCAGCTTTCCCGTCAAGCTCGGGAACCGTTTCCATTACTTTTACGGCTGGCGAGCCGAGCATTCACACCACCAGAAGCCGCTCAAAGGCGGCATCAGGTTCAGCCCGATGGTCAACCAGGACGAGATCATGGCCCTGGCTGCACTGATGACCTACAAGTGCGCGATCGTGGACCTCCCTTTCGCCGGGTCGAAAGGCGGGGTAGCGATCGACCCGAGGCAGTTCGACGAGGAGCAACTGGAGAGGATCACACGCCGCTACACGGCCGAGTTGATTCGCAAGAACTTCATAGGCCCCGGCGTGAACGTCCCCGCTCCGGACGTGGGGACGGGCGAGCGCGAGATGGCATGGATTTTCGACACTTACGACGCCTTCTACCCTGGTCGAACCGATAACGTGGCCTGCGTGACCGGAAAGCCAGTCAGCCAAGGGGGAATCATGGGGCGTCGAGAAGCCACCGGGCGAGGCGTCCAGTTTGGGATCCGACAGATCTTCCGGCATAAGGACGACCTCAAGGCTGTCGGCCTGGATCCCGGCCTGGCCGGCAAACGGGTGGTCATCCAGGGCTTCGGAAATGTGGGCCACCACACGGCGCATTTTCTCTGGGAGCAGGACGACTGCAAGATCATCGGGGTGAGCGAGTGGGACGCGGCTATCCATTGCGAATACGGAATCGACATTTCGAAGCTGCTCCGACACAAAAGGCGCACCGGCTCTATTCGGGACTTCCCCGGCACGACCACGCTGGAGCGACCCGAGCAGGTTCTCGAGATAGAATGCGACATCCTCATACCTGCGGCGCTGGAGAACCAGATAACCCTCAAGAACGTGGACAACATCCGCGCCAAAATCGTGGCCGAGGCCGCCAACGGCCCAACCACGCCGATGGCTGAAAGACGATTACGCGATCGCGGCGTCATGGTCGTTCCGGATATTTTCCTGAACGCCGGCGGCGTGACGGTGTCGTATTTCGAATGGAGCAAGAACCTGACTCACATGCGCTATGGGCTTCTCGATCATCGACTGGCCGAAGCCAAGGGAATGCGGCTCGTCTCCGCCCTTGAAGAGATCAGCGGCAAGAAGATCCAGCCCGAGGTGCGCCAGGGGCTCATCCGGGGCCCCGAGGAGCTCGATCTTGTGAACTCGGGACTTGAGGAGACGATGATCAGAGCCTACGAGCAGATCCGAACGGTCTTCAAGCGTCGGCGGAACCTCCCCAGCCTTCGTACCGCGGCATACATCGTGGCCATCGACCGCGTCGCGCAGGCCTATCGGGAACTGGGCATCTTCCCGTAGAGCACGGATAGGCACGGACGGGAGGCCGTCTGACCAGCTCACCAGCTGACCGGCTGACGCGGAGCATCCGCTTTTCAGAGCCGCGCACGACAGCGAGGGTGTTGCATAAGTCCCGAGGCGGTTGCCTCCAAGTTGCCCCTCAAGCTTGGTCAAGCGAAGGCAGCGGTCGAATGGAGCCGCGCACGACAGCGAGAGAAGCGAGCGAGTAAGCGGACCACCTGACTCGCTCCACTGCTTCGTGTTTAAATGTATCGACTTGGCGAATGATTGGTGGTCCGCTTACTCTCGCTCACTGCCCTTCGCTTTCGTGCGCGGCTCTGAAGCCTTCTACCTCCCTGCCACCGGAAGGCTGGACAGAAGGATTCCCGACTGCGTCCTGAGGAGCACCAGTCCGATTTCTACCGAGCTGCTCACGGTCACTGTTCCCTCGAATTTGTCAGGCAAGGGAACCAGCTCACCAAGGAAACGCGGGAGTTGATTCCTGGACGCCAGGGACAGCTGTCGGACTCCCACGTCTTCGCCTCCGCGGCCCTTCACGCTGATCGTCACCTCGGCTGTGGCGTCGGGGGACGGGTTGACCAGGGCCAGGGCAACATCCAGCCCGACCACACTGTCCCGTGATACGTCAGTCAGGAACCGGCGACCCAGGGCGGAGACGTCCACACCCGCCTCCGCAACAGCTGCGCCAGCAGGCGTGTATATCCCATAGAGCAGGTTGGCGGACAACAGTCCGTCCGACAAGATCTCCACCCAGCCGCCGGCCCCCGGACTCGTCGTCCCGGAGCTGGCGAAAAGCCGTGACGATCGGGCAGGAATCAAAACCTGCGCCGGCGTTATACCGAGGCCTCCGAAAGAAACCGGCAGGGCAGTGGCTTCCGACCCGTAGAAAGCGATCTCGGCTTTGACCTCGCTCTCCCCCTCGTTGACGATGACGATAGACGTCCGGAGAGCTCCCTGTTCGGCTGGGCCATCGGCCGCATGGCCGAGAACGAGCTGGGAAGGGAATCGGATCTGGGAGACCGAACCGCCCAGATTGACCACGTACAACTCGCCGGCCTCGTCTTCCCCGAATGAGCTGATATTGCCGGCGCCGCGAAGCAGCTCTCGTCTAGCCCATCGTCCGGGCTCCTCTTCGACCAGGTACCAGATCGTCCCGGTCCCGAAATCTCCGAAGATGTAGGCTCCCCAAAACAGGCTTCGCTGGTTATTGCCTCTGTAGACGAAGCCTCCAGTGACCGATGACCCCTCGTCTCGACCATACTGGGCAATTGGGAGTATCAGACCGGTCCGGTCGCATGAGGCTGTTCCGGCAGGGTAACAGTCGCCCGCTTCCATGCGGTTCCAGCCGTAATTCCCGCCCCTTTGGATGACGTTCACCTCTTCAAACCGGTTCTGACCGACGTCGGCCGCGAACAGGCGGCCGGTCAAACGATCAAACGAGAATCGCCACGGATTGCGCAGGCCGTAAGCCCAGATCTCGGGCCGGGCGCCCGACGCGACCGGGTTGTCGCGGGGAATGGAGTAGGGCGACCCCTCGACATCGATCCGCAGGATCTTGCCGAGAAGGCTGCCCAGGTTCTGTGCGTTGCCTTGCGGGTCGCCGCCGGACCCGCCGTCCCCGGTGCCGACGTAGAGGTAACCGTCCGGGCCGAAAGCGAGGTGCCCGCCGTTATGATTTTCGAACGGCTGATCGAACTGAAGGAGGATTCGCTCGGTCGTGTCGGCGACGTCGGCGTTACCTTGCGAGGCGAGGTACTCGGCGACGACTGTCTGAAGCTGGCCTGAGGAACGTCTCGTGTAATTGACGAAGAACCTCCGGTTGTTGGCAAAATCGGGATGAAAAGCCAACCCGAGCAGACCCTTCTCGCCTCCAGACTCAACGCGCGACGAAATATCCATGAACGCCTGGGGAACAAGCGCCCCGGCACGGATGATTCTGATTCGGCCGACCTGCTCGACCACGAAAAGCCGGCCTGAATCGTCTCCCGCGTGTGTGACGAGCAAAGGCGACTGCAGCCCGGAAACGACGGGCCGCAGCTCAACAGCGCGCTGCCCAAGGAGAATCTGAACGAAACCGAAATAGAGGAGAGAGGCGAGTGTAAACGAGAGTATCCGTCTGTTCATCACTGAACAAGACGCCGGAGTGTGGCACGGACGTTTCAGGAAAGGGCCGGTTATTAACGCCGACCCGAAGGATCCCCAAGGACCTCAACGACAGCGCCGCGCGTCTCCTTGTCTCCTTGTCTCCCTGTCTCTTTTCAGTTCCGCGGCATTTTGCGCCACGTGACTGTCGACCCCACGTTGGGGTCAAAACGCGGGTCGTTCGAAAGAACATACTCGCCCGTACCGCTGACCCACGCCTCCTGGTAGCCTGCCGGCAGCTGGGTTTGATAACCGGTCCAAGGGTTGGTATACCCGTCCACTCCACGGATAGCCTGCGACCAGTTTTGTGCGATCCTGTCGTTTGCGGCGTTCTTCATCTCCCATGACTGCCGGATGCCCGCCGTTACCTGGTCGTTCGTCTGTGCGATGTACTTACTCAACGCAAGCACAGGGTTGCTCTCGGCGGTCCTCATCACGCTTTCAGTCGTCTGCCGGCCGCGCTGAGCGTCCATCTGCAGGAAAATGTTCACCAATTGCTGGCGGCGGTTGTAGAACTCCATGGTCGGGCGGAAGGAAAAGGATACCGTCTGGAAGACGGGGAAAAGCTTGTCGAGTCGGCCCTTGGGAGCTTTCACGTAGCGGTTCTCCTCCGCTCCCCACAAGATGCTGTGAGTCGTCCCTACCTGGACATTGGCCACGAACACAACAGCGTAAACGTCTTGCTGCATGACTCGGCCCCCCTCCTCGAACTCGAACCGGGCTCGGCCAGCCGAAAGCTGCGCCTGGTTTGAGCTCGGGTACTTGGCACGAGTGGCCTCCACCAACCGGGGCAGGTATTCCGCCGCAACGAACTTAGCCTGCCGCAAATGGGGATGAACACGCGGCACGAGTATCTCGCGAATGAAGCGCACCGCATCTCCGACGGGAGGATGGACTTCCGAACCCATGTAGCGGTCACCCTGGCGGTGGAATGTCTGGATAGCCGGTCCCCAGACCAGGGGGAGATTCGGCAGGATGCCTATTTCCTCGCCGGTCGCTCCGTTCATGAGGCGGACGTAGGGGACGGCCGGGTCGGTGGGGGTGTTGCGCCAAACGACGCGCGACTCGACCTGCCATCCAACAGGAGCCAGGAAGGTGAACGCCGGCAAACGAGTGCCTTCGTGGTCAATCAAAATCGTGGGCCGAAAACTGAGTTTTTCAGCCGGCGATACAGGCCCCGCTGGTATCGGTGGAACCGCCGGCGCCTGGCCGGCCGCTGGCTGATTCGCGGCCGTCGTCGGAGCAGCAGGCGCGGATGGTGCCGGTCCGCCTGGATTCGGCCCTGCGGTCAGCCGCGCGGCGATCTCCCGCTCCTGTCCGTTCCGCCAGATTCGGAGCAGGATTGTTGTGCCCGGCGGCGTTGAGTGGACCACGTTCAAGACATCTTCCGGCGTCTTAACGCTGCGTCCTCCGATTCCGACGACAATGTCGCCGACCTGGACGCCGTTTCGCTGAGCAGGCGAGTTCGGGGCGACCTGCAAGACCTCGGCACCGTTATTATCGGGGCTCGGGCCCAGCGCGATCCCGAGATAAGCCCCTTCACTCTCCTGATTGAAGGCGTTCGTTGCCTGAATTGAATCAGGCCCGGACACGACAGCACCCAAAAGCAATAGAACCAGGGAAGAGAGAAAGATCCTCAACATATAAGGGTCTCCGTCGGAAAATGGTTATCACCGGCGCGATCATGCACCCATCAAAGAGCGGCTTTCAAGATCATTTGGTAGAATAGGGGGCATGTCGGACGGACATGAAAAGCTCGAGGTGGTTTGTCCCTGTTGTCAGGCAACCCTGACCATCGAATCGAAGACTGGTATGGTTCTCCACGCCAAGGAGAAAAAATCGGCGTACTCGTTCGAGGACGCATTGCAGCAGGTTAAGAAACGCAAAGAGATGGCTGAAGACCTGTTCAACAAAGCGGTCTCCGACGAAAAACGTCGCAAGGACAGCCTCGAGGAGAAATTTCAGCAGGCTTTGGAGATGAAGGACGAATTGGAGGAACCGACCCGTCCTTTCGATATCGAGTGATCCCGGTGCGTCGGCATGCGCACCTCCGTCCCAACCGCTCGGACTCGTTAGTTTCGACACGAAACAATAATCCTCGCCCGGAATTGTCTGTTCTTTCAGAGTCGAGGTACGTTTTATGTCCCTGACCCCCGGGCGAGTCGACGCCTTCTTGGAGACGCTCAATGAGAGTTAGAATCCCCGAATTCCCGAACGTTCCACCTCCTCTTGCCCGGCTCGCCGACTTTGTCTACAACCTTTGGTGGAGCTGGAACGGTGATGCCCGAGACCTGATCCGGTCGATTAACCCTGCGGTGTGGACAGCCTCCGACCACAATGCCATCCGGGTCATGAGGGAGACGAGCCCGGAAGCCCTGACTGCCTGCGCAGAGGACCGGCAGTTCATGGAAAAATACGAAACCGTGCTCGGCCGTTTCGACGAATACATGCGGGCCGAGGACACCTGGTTTCGGCGCTATCATCCGAAGGTCTGCGATTGCATGATTGCTTACTTCTGCGCCGAGTTTGCGGTTCATAGCTCTCTGCCGATCTATTCCGGAGGCTTGGGCGTTCTGGCCGGAGACACCTGCAAGGAGGCCAGTGACCTTGGGCTCCCGTTCATCGCCGTCGGTTCCCTGTATCCGGAAGGTTACTTCCGCCAGGTGATCGATGCGGACGGTCATCAGCAGTCGATCTATGCGCGTTTGAAAACGCTCGACGCCCCCATCCTGCCGCTCCTGAGCGACGACGGCAGTCAGGTTATCGTCACGGTTCCGGTCGGGAAAAGGGAAGTGAGAGTCGCCATCTGGAAAGCACAGGCCGGCCGCGTCCCCATCTACCTGATGGATACAGACATCGAGGCAAATGAACCGTGGGATCGGGACCTGTCCGCACGGCTTTACGGCGGCGACCAGCAGGTTCGCCTCAGGCAGGAGATCATCCTCGGGATGGGCGGCGTAAGAGTGTTGCGGGCGGTAGGGTGTAAGCCGAAGATTCATCACCTGAACGAAGGTCACGCCGCCTTTGCAGGGCTGGAGCTGATCAGAGAGCATATGCAGGAAGGCAGCACGCTTGAACAGGCGGTCTCCCTCGTCCGTAAAGCAACCGTGTTCACCACGCATACGCCGGTCAAAGCCGGGCATGACGAGTTCCCGTTCTACATGATGGAAGAGTACTTCCGGCCGTATTGGGAGAGCGTGGGGATCAGCCGGGAGAAGTTTTTAAGCTTGGGCCAGACACCTGACGGGACATCTTTCAGCATGACGATTCTGGCCCTCGCGATTTCCCAGGCGGCTAACAGCGTCAGCCGTAAACACGGCGAGGTGTCGCGCGAGATGTGGCATTTTCTCTGGCCGGAGTCCAAGGTGACCGAGGTGCCGATCCGGTCCGTGACCAACGGCGTGCACGTTCCCACCTGGCTCGCGGCCAGGTACTCCGGGTTGTATGAAAAAAGATGGGGAGGTGATTTCTTCCGGCGCAACAGCCAGCAGCTTTGGGACGCCATCTCCGAGATCCCCGACGAGGAATTTTGGCAAATCCACCTCAGGCTCAAGGGGAAGCTGCACAACTTTGTACGGGAGCGGGCACGGCAGAGGATCATGCAGGGAGGCCTGTCAAGCGGCCAGGCTCTCGCGCTCGGCTCCCTGCTGAATCCCGAGGCCCTGACGATTGGTTTTGCCCGGCGGTTCGCTACCTATAAGAGAGCCATGCTGGTCCTGCAGGACAAAGCGCGGTTGGCGAAGATCCTGCACGATCCGCTCCGCCCGGTTCAGATCGTCTTTGCCGGAAAGGCCCATCCGGCCGACGAACCAGGCAAGTTCTTCCTGCAGCAGGTGTTCAAGGCCTGCGGGGCGCCTGAGTTCGGAGGACGGATCGCCTTCATCGAAGACTACGACACCCACGTGGCCCATTACCTCGTCCAGGGAGTCGATATCTGGCTCAATAATCCGGAACCGCCCAAGGAGGCAAGTGGGACCAGCGGCCAGAAGGCGGCTTTGAACGGGATTCCGAATTTGAGCGTGTTGGACGGCTGGTGGTACGAAGGATACAACGGCAAGAACGGCTGGGCGATCAACGGCTTCGAGGCGAAAGACGAGGAGGCGGCGCAGTCGATTTATCAGCTGCTCGAAACCGAAATCGTGCCGCTCTACTACCAGCGCGACAGCCAGGGAGTGCCGCACGGCTGGGTGCAGGTTATGAAGGAGGCGGTGCGCACGTCGGCGGTCCAGTTCTCAACTTTCCGCATGCTTACCGAGTACGTGACGGAAATGTACCAGCCGCTCGTCGCCCCGTTGGATTGAAGCCTTTACCGCCCGGTTGGCGATATTTCTCTTCCAGTCGGTCATTTCCTCCGCTCGGACACGATGAACACCACCGTGGACACCGCCATCACGATCCCCGCCGAGACGAACACCGGCCGGTACCCCAACTGGTCCACGATCATTCCCCAGATCGGCGGGCCCACAAAAAGCCCGCAACCAGCCGCTGAAACATACAGGCTCATGCCCTGCCCGGGGTAAAGCGGGTGAAAGCGCTCAGCCGCAATCGAGCTGAGGCTTGGGTAGAAGATTCCATGCCCCATACCCGCCCCGATCCCGATTAAGGCCAGCTGCCAGGCAGCACCTGCGAAAGGAATCAGGCTCAGGCAGAGCGCGAACGGAAGGAGCATCCCAACGCCGGTCAGACGGCGCGCCCGGGTATCGAGGCGGTGACTGAACCCGAGACGGGTGAATACCGCGCCGCATGCGTAACCGGCCCCGAAACTGGATACCGCGCCCGCGCCCAGATGTCGAACCGCAGGTGCCAGAAAACTGTTCCACGAGGAGTGACAGAAGCCGAAGAGCGTCGAGAAAATCAGGATCGTTTCCAGAGGAGGAAACGACGCGCGAACGGCGGCGACGAACGGCTGGCGAAGCTCCGAAGGCCGGTCATAAGACCGAGGCAGGCGGGCCAGCAAAATTCCGGTGACGACGAAGACAATCAGGATCAAAAGAAAAGTCCCGGCGAAGCCCCAGCTGTACACCAGCCACTCGCAAATCACAGGGCCGAGACCAATCATGACGAATCCGGGCAAACCGAAATACCCCATGACGCGCCCTTTTAGCTCGACTGGAACACTCTTTGTCAGCTCGATCAGGGCGCCGGAGGAGATCAATCCTGCGCCTGCTCCGTGCAACATGCGGGCCGGAAAAACAAGCCCCGGAGACCAGGCACAAGCGACATAAAAAGCGGCCCCGATTGCGGCAATTCCGGCGCCGATCATTGCCGTGGCGATGTTCCCGACCCGATCGGCGAGGTGCCCCGCCCAAATCTGTGAAACCAGGTTGACCGCAAAATACGAGCCCATCGCCAGCCCGATATTCCGGGCCGTCCAGCCGTGATTCTGCAGGTAGTTCGGCAGCAGGACGAGGATCCAGGCGGCCAGGTTAATCAGGCTGCTGATGAGTAGGTAACGCCACAGATCGGCCCGTGGCCCGCTCGCACTGGTCGCTTGCATGAATGAACCGGGAATCGTTCATTATAGCAGCGGGCGACGAGCGAAAAGGACGACTTTCGGGTAGGGGTCAGTCTGAATTTCTCGGCTCGTTCGCCGCACGACACGCTATGGCAGCTAGGTGAGCATGATCGGGCGAATCTGACCCCGAGCGCATCTCGACCGGCTTTGTGGCACGCCAGAACCTGCCATGCGGAGGGGATGCGCGATTACACGGCTGACGAATGGATTCAGTAAGAAGGTTGAAAACCCTCGCCTGCGGCTGTTGGAGGAAATCGTCAGCCTGCTCTAATTACATCAGCATCTTACGGTCTCGCTCTTTGGCCTGCTCGTATTTCCCGATCACAAAGACCCCGGTCACCCCAACAACTGCCGTGACGATAGAGGCTATTCCGTAAGCGTCTTTGTCCAAATAAATCAGGGAAAACCCGCCAAGGAGGATTATGAGAGCGAGAACAAACGCGAACATCTGGCCCCGGCGCTGACTTTTACAGTTCGAATCCACTACCCGATTCTCAAGCTGCTGCCTGTGAGCGGACTGCTGCTCCATGGCTATAACAATGCGCTCAGCACACCCCGGAAAGGCTCGGTTGTAACCTTCGAGCATACTGGGCGGAGGAAGAGGCCCTTGAAATTGCACGAACTGACGAGTTGAGACGGATGTGTTCTGTTGACTAACGGCTGTGTTCCGGTTGTGCCTTTTGGCCATCTTCAAAAAGACTCAACTGCCTTCCGGCGGAACAGTCGGTGCTTTTCATGGCCTTTCTCAGGTCGTCACCAACCGCACTCCAGTCTGAGTATAGAGCGCGAGCGTCAGCAATGTCGCCAGATGGGCTAATGTTGTAGAAATCAAAAACGCCAAACAGGTCGAAAGTCCGGGCGATCCCGGAAATCAACGACGGTCTGGCAAAAAGAAGATCAGATCCCATAGCTGGCCTCGGATTATAAACGGTGCTGGTGGTTTCAGTCTAGCAACAATATCAAAACCAGTTCAACGATCACCAACCCCCAAGAGATATTAAGGCATTATGTATACCGCGGTTTCAATTTCAAACTGACCCATTACCAATCCGGGACCAAAAGGTATTTCCCTGTGCCAACGCGTGAGCCTGAGGACGTGATGGGGTACTCAAGGATTATGTCCTCGAGATTGACCCAAGACTCACCTGAAACGCCTTTCGCGTCCGGGTCCCCCGGTCCTGTTTCCTGTCCGCGCGAGCTCCCTGAGGTGTTCGTAGCCCCCCTGAGGTTGCGCCGGGTTCAATTACCGGGTATTCTTTGCCAGGTCAAGTAGTTCTGGGTCTGCAGCCCTGGTATGGGCCGTAGTCCCAATCTCACCCGAGAAGTCCAGGAAAAGCGATGATTTGGAACGGCAAACGAGTTCTGGTCACAGGTGCAGGCGGGTTCGTCGGCAGTCACTTGAGTGAAGCGCTGGTCGAGGCTGGCGCCGAAGTGACTGCCCTGGTCCGATACAACGCCCGCGGCGACTTCGGCAACATCGAATTCATACCGGGCGAGGTCCGACGCTCGCTTCACGTGGTTTTCGGAAACGTCGAGGACGGGGATTTCGTCAGCCGCCAGGTGAAGGGGCAGGACGTCATATTCCACCTTGCGGCGCTGATCGGAATTCCATATTCCTACCTGGCTCCGCGCAGCTACGTCCGAACCAATGTCGAGGGGACCCTCAACGTTCTGGAGGCGGCTCGGAACTGGGAGATTGCAAGGGTCATACACACCTCGACCTCTGAAGTTTACGGAACCGCACTTTACGTACCGATCGACGAGAAGCACCCCTTGCAGGGACAGTCTCCGTACTCCGCTTCGAAAATCGGGGCCGACAAGTTGGCCGAGAGCTACCACAGGTCATTCGGCTTGCCTGTTGCTACCGTCCGGCCCTTTAATACCTTCGGGCCCAGGCAATCGGCGCGCGCGGTAATCCCAAACATCATCAGCCAGGCCGTTTCTGAAACCGAGATCCGCCTCGGCGCTCTGGATCCTGTCCGAGACCTCGTCTTTGTCAAGGATACCGCCCGAGGGTTCATGGCAATCGCGGAATCGGCACGAACCGTGGGCGAGACGGTCAATCTTGGGACCGGCCAGGGGATCAGCGTCGGCGATCTGGCAGCGGAGATATTGAGTACAATGGGCTGCACCAAGCCGGTCGTTTCCGTGGGTGAACGGGTACGTCCGGCTCAAAGCGAGGTGTTCCGGCTGATTTGCGACAATACGAAGGCCAAGGAGTTGGCGGGGTGGACTCCGCAGTACTCTCTGCGCGACGGCCTCGTACAAACCATCGATTTTGTCTCGCGAAACGTGTCCCTGTTCAAAACCGGCCGGTACGCAGTGTGAGGTCACCATGCAGGCTTTGATTCTCGCAGGCGGAAAAGGAACCAGGCTGCAGCCTTACACGACCGTCCTGCCGAAGCCCCTGATGCCTGTATCCAATTACCCGATCCTCGAAGTGATCGTCCGGCAGCTTGCACACGCCGGCGTAACGGAAGTAATCCTCGCAGTCGGGCACCTGAGTCACCTTATCCAGGCTTACTTTCAGGACGGTGCGCGGTTTGGCGTCCGAATCCAGTACTCGTTCGAAGACCGGCCGCTTGGTACGGCAGGACCGATTGGACTCGTGCTCGACCAGCTAGCCGACGATTTCCTCGTGATGAACGGTGATCTCTTGACGACCCTCAATTACCGCAAGATGATCGATTTTCACAAAAGCCACGGGGGAGCTGCTACCATCGGGCTCTATCAGCGGGAGGTCAAGATCGATTTCGGCGTTATCGAGGCAGGGGACGACAAGCAACTGAAGAACTATATCGAAAAGCCAACCTACAGGTTCACCGTCAGCATGGGAGTCAACGTTCTCCAAAAAGCCTCGGTGTCGCAGGTCATTGAGACCGGCCAGCCACTCGACATCCCCGATCTCATGTTGCGTCTGAAGGCCGCCGGCAAGCGGGTCTACTGCTACTCCGAGCCATGCGTCTGGCTCGATATCGGGCGGGTGGACGACTACCAGCAGGCGAACGTCGTTTTCGATGAGTCGCCCGGGCAGTTCCTCCCGGAGAAGCCATGAAGGCCCTGGTGACCGGCGCAGGCGGCTTCTGCTGGCTGCACCTTCGACAGTTGCTCGAATCAGAAGGCGTCCAGGTCTTTGGCCTCTCGGCGCGAACCGAACGCGACCCATGCTTGCAGATCGACGGCGTCCGCGACGAGCAGGGAATAGCCACCGCACTGGAACAGATTCAGCCCGATTACATTTTCCACTTCGCCGGGACCGTTGCCTCGCCAACCCCTTGGGAGGTTTTCGAAGTCAATGTCGGATTCGCCCAGGCGCTGATCAGCGCTGCTCGCCGAACCGGGCTGGAATCCGTCCCGATCCTTTTTGCCGGGAGCTGTGCGGAGTATGGCGACGTCAAGCCAGAGGAATTGCCGGTTTCCGAGGATCAGGCGTGTCGACCGGTCACCGAGTACGGAATCAGCAAATTCGCACAGACCCGGCTCGCCATGTTGGCCGCAAGGCGCGGGCAGCGGGTCGTGGCGGTTCGCAGCGCCAACCTCATCGGCCCTGGCATTCCAGAGACACTCTTTCTGGGCACGGTTATCCGCCAGATCGCCCGCATCGTCAGAGGCGAGCAGGACCCGATCCTGGAACTGGGAAACCTGGACAGCGCCCGCGATTTCGTCGACGTGCGGGACGCCGTGCGCTGCTATTGGCAACTCGTCAACCAGCCGGCGGCTTTTGGCCAGATCGTCAACGTATCTTCGGGCGCTGCCACACCCATCCGCGACCTGCTCAGGCTGGCCATCCTGAGCTCAGGATGCGAAATACAGGTGCGTACACGGGACGAGCGCCGGAAAAGCCACGATCTCCCAAGCTTCTACGCTTCCAACGCGAAACTACGCGGACTCCTCGGCTGGGCTCCTGTTTTTGACGCACAGGAATCGCTCTCGAAGATCATGAAATCCGAGTTGGGGCTGCCATGAAAAACCTGACCATCGTCTGCCCCGTCTACAACGAAGAGCGTGTGATTGCCGAATTCTACGCCGAACTGCGCGCGGTTCTCGGGCAGATCGGCTCGGAATACCGCGCGACGGTCCTTTTCGTCGTGGATCGCTCAACCGACAGAACGCTCGCAATCCTGGAGGACATTGCAGGGACGGACCCCTGTGTGAAAGTGCTGGCCCTTTCGGCCCGGTTCGGTCACCAGATGTCTCTTCTTGCCGGGATCGACCACTGCGACTCGGACGCCATCATCATGATGGACAGCGACTTGCAGCATCCACCCTCGGTGATTCCGGCCCTGCTCGAGCAGTTTGAGGCCGGCTACGACATCGTCAACACGATTCGGGAAGACGACGACTCGACAGGGTTCTTCAAGCGGGTCACATCGCGCCTTTTCTACCGGATGATCAACCAGGTTTCGGAGGTCAAAATGGTGGCAAGTGCAGCCGACTTCCGGCTGATTTCCCGCAGGGTCGCGGAGCTTTTCCAGTCCGAGATCCGAGAGCGAAATCAGTTCCTGCGCGGCCTCTTTGCCTGGATTGGTTTTCCGACCGCGGTCGTTCACTTCACGAGCAGGCCGCGAGGCGGAGGCCGGAGCAAGTACTCGCTTGGGAAACTCCTGGAATTCGCAGCACGCGGCGTGGTTGCCTTCAGTAAACGACCCCTTCAGGCCGCTGTGTTTCTGGGTTTCGCTTTCGCACTTCTCGGGTTTGTCCTGGCGCTCGTGACCGTCA
>CAYQYP010000346.1:0-8986 GCA_964421755.1 uncultured Acidobacteriota bacterium | reverse complement strand
GGGAGACTGAAGCCGGGACTACACACCCTCTCTGTTCCTTTACCTCGTTCATTCCCTGAATTGGTTCGTAGTTCCGCCTTTAGGCGGTCGACCGGGCGGGCACGCTCATGCCCTTGTCTCCCCGTCTCCTTGTCTCCCCCTCTCCCCGTCTCCTTGTCTCCTTGTCTCCTCGTCTCCCTGTCTCCTCGTCTCCTCGTCTCCCACTCTTCAGCTGAACTTCCTGAACCTCTCCTCGACATTCATGCGGAAGCGGTCGATGTGCTCCAGCACAAACGGCAGAATCGGCCGGGCCGGATCCTCGACCAGGGGGGTCAGGTCCATGGCATAGCAGGCGGCCGTCTCTGTGTCTGTCTCATGCGAGGCGAAGTAGGTGGCATTGGCCAGGCGGCGTCCGGCCGTCGCCAGGTCGTAACGCTTGCCTCCGCTGACCTGTGAGTCGAAGACCCCGACAAGCGATGCAGCAAGATTCGGATACAGGGAGCAGGGAAGCACCTGTTTTTCGTTATCCTGCAGCCAATCAAGACTTCGCCAGACTTCGCATCCGTATACCTTGCGTGGCCTCCGGGCCGGGTCGACCCGGCGGAGGGCGGAAAGCGCTCGCAATGCTACTCCGACGTGGGTGTCATGCTTATCGGCCAGGTTGTGGAGGTAGACGGTTCTGGGCTGACACCCCTGAAGAATGCTGAGGAGGTCATCCACCACCGCCGGGTCGTTGGGGTTCTTGACGGCAGCGCTCGAATAGCCGAGCTGGATTTGAATGGAGTATTCCCCGACGATCGCGGCTTTGCGTTGTTCGACCTTGCGGACCTTCTGCATTTCTTCGTCGGTATAACTGCCGTAAAGGCCCGTACGTGGGCTTCCGGCGCCATTCGTCACGGTGACATTCGAGAACCAGGCGTCTCTTCGGCCGAAGCACTCCGCGATTCCGTGATACGCCATGATCTCGGTGTCATCCTGGTGTGCGCCGATGCATAAATGGGTGGTGCGGGCGAGAGCCTGCTCAGCCGGGGTTCCATCGGGTACATAGATGTCTGCGTTTGAATTGTGCAATTGCATGATCCCGTCCTTTCGTGATGTCTATTCCACAACTGGGAGGCTGGCTGCTGCGACTGCCTGCCCGTGTCGTTTCTCTTTTTCGCTCGGTTGACGGAAGGTGATTGCGCCGACGAGCTCGGGGAACTCGCGGCGCAGGACTTCCTGAGCCGTCTTGAGGATGAGGTCGCCCCCGGGACCGCTCAGGACGCGCCCGAGCACAAGCAGATTGCGCAGGTCGTAGAAATCCGCATAGTGCGCCACCGCGTAGCCGAAATAGGCGCCGATCGTCTGGTAGATCTTCCACGCTCGCTCATCGCCTGCCTCCATGAGCTTCTGCACTTCGACCAGTTGCTCCGGAAGAGGCATACCGGCCGGGAAGGTGAGCCCGGCCGCCGGGGCCAGCCGCCCGACTGCCTGTTGTGAGAAATATCGGGCGCCGACGCCCCGGTCGCCGGACCACTCATCGACGGCCGCGTCTTCCCTGTAATCGACCGGTGCAAAAGCGAGCTCGTTCAGCCAGTTGGTGATGTTGCCGTCGGGAGTCACATAGCCGGCCGCCAGGCTCGTCCCCATGGCGATTCCCAGCACGGCGTTTTCATTGAAGGCCATAGACCCGGCCAGAGCGGTCACTTCCCCATCGTTAACCACGGTGAAGGGGACGTTTCCCCAGGCACGCTGCAACTCGAAAAAGATCCTGGTCACCCGCTTCTTGAAGAGGTCTCTGGGGACGCCGCGAAACAGGGAGGCGACGCGGACTTCGTTATCCACGTACACTCCGGCCGAGCTTCCGCCTATCGCGTCGACGCGGGGCAGCTTCTTGGCGGCTCTCTTGAGCAATGCGTCGATCTGGTCGTAATGCCACTGAGGATCGTTCTTGAAGTAAGGGTCCCAGGCGAGTTCCTCGGTTTCGACGATGTCGCCGTCAATGACGGCTGCGTATTTGCGGTCGCTGCCTCCGAGATCGAAGCCGATCCGGCAGCCGTTAAAGTGGCGTCCGAGCGCAGCGGCCGTTTCCTTCGCCTCGAGAATCTGATTTCGCCCCTCGTGGGTGACCACCATCGGCGTGCCGTAGACCTGCTCACCCATGAAGGCATAGTCAAAGGCCCGCGCCCCCCCGGGGGAATAGACCGATGAAATGAACTGCGCGATCTCAGGAGGCCCGGATATCGTGATCCGGTAGCCGCCCTTCTGCCAGAGCAGGAACTTCACGAGGCGCTCAACGTAAACCTCGTTGAGCGGCACTGCTTCGCCGCGATGTTCCAGGACGCTGGTTCTGTGGACGGACACTGAGCCGTCCCGGCGCTCCAGGGCAATTCGGAGCGGTTCGCCCCCTTTGCGGCGGACCAGCTCACGGTACGCGCGGTTCCACGTGGACGCAGGCAAGAAATCGGGATCGAGGACGGGCAGGATAACAGGCCGAGCATCAACTGTAAGTGGCATTCTCTCTCCTCCTGCAGATTATAACGCTTCATCTTCGCTCAGAAACCGGCTCGGTCGCCAGCCCTCACGAACGGGTTTGTGCGACTAGGTTTGTCTTCGCGACAGGTCGATTCATGTGATATGAGATGTGTCGATGAAACGGATCCTCTTTGCTGCTTTCGCGTTGCTGTTCGGAGGTTGTCTAGTCCAGGCCCAGGAATATCGCCACCTCGACCAGGTCCAGGAACTCCCCAGTTTTGGTTCGGTTGAAGAGTGGCTGGGCCGTGCCTCGTACCTGCGGACCCACATCCTGGCCAGCGCGGGCCTGCTGCCACTGTCCGAGAGGAGCCCGCTGAACGCGCAGGTGACGCAGGCGGTCACGAAGGCCGATTACCAGATTCAAAACCTGGTGCTCGAAACGCTTCCTGATTTCTACCTGGTAGGCAACATCTACCGCCCGGTTGGAAAGCGGGGACCTTTCCCCGCTGTGTTGTCTCCTCACGGGCATTGGAAGGCCGGCAGGCTGGAGAATACGCACGAGGCGAGTATCCCTGGCAGGGGAATTTCTCTGGCCAGGCAGGGGTACGTCGTTCTGACCTACTCGATGGTCGGGTACAACGAAATGGAGAAGTTCATCCCCCACCGGTTCGATCAACCGGCATACCAGCTGTGGGGGTTCAGTCCCATGGGACTGCAGCTCTGGAACAGCATGCGGGCCCTGGACTACCTGACCTCGTTGCCGGACGTCGATCCCGGGCGCATCGCTATGACCGGCGCCTCCGGAGGCGGGACCCAGACGTTTCTTTTGACCGCCGTCGATTCGCGAATCCGGGCTTCTGCGCCGGTCAATATGATATCGGCGCACTTTCAGGGCGGGTGTGTGTGCGAAAACGGGCCGCTGCTCCGGATCAACTGCAATAATCTGGAAATTGGCGCTCTTGCAGCTCCCCGACCGCTGATGATGATCTCGACATCGGGCGACTGGACGAAGAACACCCCGAAGATCGAGTTCCCGGCTCTCCGGGGCATCTACGACCTGTTTGGTGCAAAAGACCGGGTCGACAACGTGCACCTCGATTACCCGCACAACTACAACAAGGACAGTCGACAAGCTGTCTATTCCTGGCTGAACCGGTGGTTCATGGGGGATCCCGCGCGCGTTTCAGAGCAGCCGTTCGAACTCGAGGATCCAAAGGCGCTCGAATCGCGGCTTCCCGGCGTGCCGGTCGGAATCGAAACCCTGTTTTCCGAGTTCGTAAAGCGTTGCGAGCGTGAAATAGAGCGGGCGGCGCCCGAAAATTGGGGTGATCTTTTTGCCCTGCGGGAGAGCTATGGCCAGGCACTACGGCATGCGCTGTCGGTCGGCAAAGCGAACACCGGCCCGGGGGACCGGTTGAGCCTGACGAGCCCGCCCGATCGTGACGAGGCGAGGCCGGCCGTTCTGATCGTCTCGGACGGCACATCCGCCGCCAGGGAACAGTGCGAGCGCCTGAAAGCCAGTTGCCTGGACCGGGGCAGCCTGGTGTTCGTGCTTCACCAGGATGGCCCGTATGGGGTGGCTCCCAAGCCCAATGTCAATCACTGGAATACGTACAACCCGACGCCAGCCGCGCTGCGCGTGGCGGAAATCCGGGCGGCATTACGAAGCATTGAGTCACGCCCGGAAGTCTTGAGTACCGACTTGGTGGGGCTCGGAGCAAGCGGTTCCCTGGTCCTGCTCGCCCGGGCGTTTGAACCGTCGGTTCGATCGACGTCCGTGGACCTGTCGCAGAGTCCGACTACCGACACCGCTTTTGTCCAGGCGTTGTTTGTTCCGCTGTTGCGCAAGGCCGGGGACTTCAGGACAGCGGTTGCCATGATTGCGCCGAGCCCACTCGTCATCCAGGGAAGCGTGGATCCCGCACTGGCCGGCTGGTTCCGCGCAGTCTACAAAGCTGCCGGCGCCCAGGATATGCTGAGGTTCGCGAGCGGCCACTAGCAAAGGACCGCGGGATCGCAAGGACCACAAGGACAACAACGACGACAAGGACCAAAGCATGGGGCGTCGTTGCCGTCCCTGAGGTCCTTGAGTCGTTCTGCTGTTTACTTACGGGGCTATCTTATACCGCACGTTCAGGTGCGCGACCACCTGGATCTGGCCCGGTGAGACCGGCGTGGAGGCGTCTGCCGCCCGTGCCATCATCATCTCGGGACCTGCCTGCATCGGCCTGATCTGAGATACGCCGCCCTCGGTTGCTTCGAGGATAGGACCCAGCGTGACACCCAGGGCCACGGCCAGAGTCTGCGCCTTCAGTTTGGCGTCGGCAGCGGCCTTCTGGAGCGCCTGCTGGCGCGAGGCAGTGTCGTCTATCAGTCCGAATGAGACCCCTTCCAGTTGATTGGCGCCCGCCTTCAGGCCTGCGTCAATGACCGGCCCGGCCTGCTCGATTTTTATCACGCGGACGGATACGACGTTGGACGCCCGGTATCCGACCACGGCCGGTCGCCGCTGAAGTGGTTCCGGGCGACCTTCCGAATAAACCGGATACAGGCTGAGCTGGGATGTCTGGATATCCTTCCGGTCGATCCCCAGCGATTGGATGGCCTCGACGATGGCTTTGGCTGTCTGGTTGACCTCCCGCTGGACGCTGTCGGCCGTCTTGCCCTCCCGCGTAATGCCGAGCCGGACAGTGGCTTCGTCCGCCTCGACGGCGACCTCGCCGGTTCCGGTAACCACGATCGAAGGAACGGGCGGAGTCGTCTGGGCGTATAGCGGGAGAATGAACACGGCGAGAAAAAGCCAGCGAATCCGCAGGAAACTCATGCAAAAATCCTCCATCCATACCATTGTAAGGCACTGATTTCTGGTCTAATAGGGTAGACAAGTTGCAAGCAGGTTAGAGGATATGGATATATACACGAGCATGACGCGGTTCTTGCTGCTTCTGCTGATCGGTCACACACTGAATGCTCAGCCTGCCGGGAAGGCCCCGCCCGCGGACGTTTTCACCGGCATTGAAGATCAACAGGCAAGTCGAGTTCTCAGGACATTGGAAGGGAAGCCGGGTCGTTGGAACATCGCGCCGGACGAGGGTCGTTTTCTGCATGATCTGGTCGTCAAGCATAAGTACCAGCGGGCTCTGGAGATCGGGACATCCAACGGATACTCTTCGATTTGGCTGGGCATGGCTTTGCGCAAGACCGGCGGCAAGCTGATTACGATCGAGATTGATATTGATCGGGCGGAGGAGGCGAAATCCAACTTCCGAATGGCGCGGTTGGAGCAGCATATCGACTTGCGGATCAACGACGCTTTCAAGGAGATTCCGAAAATCCCCGGACAGTTCGACTTCGTCTTCATCGATGCCGACCGCCCGGACTACAAGGAGTTCCTGGATCTCCTGCTCCCGAGGGTCCGTGTCGGGGGGGTGATCACGGCGCACAATGTGATTTCACACCCGCGGCCGATGCGGGATTTCCTGCAGGCGATCAAGACCGACGCAAGGTTGGAAACCACCATTCGCGAGACCAAATCCGGCATTTCGGTGAGCTTCAGGAGGCGGTAGGTATCGCGCGAGATTTCGGGAGGAAACCTGATGGTCGCTTTGATTCGTGAAAATGCCAACGGGGCCGCCTGACGGCCCCATTGGCAGAATCGCCCGAGATCATCAGGACTCCGGGAAAGGAAGGGAACCCGGAGTCCTGGTGATCGACTGTCGCCTATTCGGCGGCGACAGTAACCGCTGTTCCACCGTTGGAGCGACCTGATGCCATCTCCTTCTCGGCTGGAGTTCGGGTCAGTTCGCAACCGATCCCGAATGATTCAACTTTTGCCAGGAAGTAGGTGTTGTTATATTTTCGGAAAGTGAGCCAGGACCCGGTCTTCAACTCCCCCCTTCCGTTGGGAAGCGCCGTGACGGTCTTGATCAACTGGCCGTCTTCCTTACGAAGGGTCAGAAGTGAACCAATGGCCGCTGAAGAATTAACTCGGTTCATCTGCACGATATAGTGCCCGGCAGGAAACACGCTGTCCCCCACCGTGAAAGCGAACGGCAAGTCCACGGTGAGAACCGGGGCAACCCCCGCCTGAGAGAGTCCCACGGTACCGAACGTCACCAAAGCCACAAAAACCAAACTCAACAGTAAGCGTTTCATAGTCTGTCTCCTCCGTCGTTAAGAAAGAAGTTTTTCAGCAATCTCTTTCATGCCTTCGAGTTCTCGTCTCGCCGTCCGTCGCTCTCGTTCGCTTCCCGGCTTCCGTGTTACTCGCTTACTTAAACGCCCAAGGCCGGTGAAGAGTTACTGAGGGTTTGCTGAGGATTGACTGATGCTTATATCTCCTCTTAGAAACGTGAACCTTTCCCCGGGCGCGGCGTATATTTACTGGAGGTGTTTCTCCCGGAGGAGGGTCTGGTTTGCGCGGTGACTTCCTGATCGGAAACTGGCTTGTTCAGCCCCAACTGAACGTGCTTTCCAACGCGGATCAATCGACTCGCATCGAGCCGAAGGTGATGCAGGTCCTCGTGTACCTCGCGGCTCGCCCCGGTGACGTGGTGTCCAAGAAGGAATTGAAGAAGAGCGTCTGGGAGGACAGCTACGTCACCGACGATGTTCTGACCCGGTCGATCTCCGAGTTGAGGAAGGCCCTTGGCGACGATCCAAAGAATCCGGCCATCATCCAGACGATCCCCCGCGGCGGATACCGCTTGATCGCCCCAGTGACTCCGGTGGAAGAGACGGAGGCGGTTCGGCATGAGGCCGAGCCGGTCGCGACCGTTCCACCGGTGGCTGGCACTGTGCTCCACACCCATCCTCGAAGACGCCTTTGGATGATTTTCTTCCTGGTTGCTGCAGCCGGCCTCGCCTTTCTCACCTGGTTGGTGATACTTCGGACCGATTCGCCGTCGATCCGAAGCATCGCCGTGCTCCCCCTGAAAAACCTGTCCGCCGACCCGGACGAAGACTATTTCGCTGACTCGATGACGGAAGCTTTGATCTCGGACCTCGCCAATATCGGCCCACTCCAGGTAACGTCCCGGACCTCGGTGATGAGGTATCGCGGGACAGTCAAGTCGGTAGCCGAAATTGCCAGTGAGTTGAAGGTCGACGCGCTGCTGGAGGGTTCGGTGATGCGGGTGGGCAACCGTGTCCGGATCTCGGCCCAGCTGATCAACGCCCGGACTGACACGAACATGTGGTCGGCCAGCTACGAGCGCGATTTCCGCGATCTGCTGATCCTTCAGAAAGAAGTGGCCAAGGCGGTCGCCGATGAGGTCAAGATCACCCTGAGCCCCATGGAAAAGGAACTTCTGTCGAGCGGAGAGAGTCTCGACCCGGAGGCTTACCAGGCTTACCTCAGGGGACGGTACTTCTGGAACCAGAGGACCCAGGAGTCACTGGAAAAGGCGGCTGAGTATTTCCAATCGGCGGTAGTGCGGGTCCCTGGCTTTGCGCTTGCGCACGCTGGTCTGGCGGACACCTATAACCTATTGGGTCACTATGGTTTCTGGCCTCCGGATCGGGCTTTTCCGCAGGCCAAATCGGCGGCGGAAGAGGCTCTGCGTCTCGACAAATTCAGCGCCGAGGCGCATTCGTCTCTCGCACTGGTCAGCCTCTCATACGAACGCGACTGGCCAGCCGCCGAGCGGGCACTGCGGAGAGCCGTCGAGCTCAAACCCAACTACGCGACCGCACATCACTGGCTGGCCCTTTGTCTCTTGGGTTTGGGTCGGACCGACGAAGCGATCAGGGAGGCGGAAGTGGCGCAGCAGCTGGACCCCGTTTCGCTCGCGACCAACACGTTCCTTGCCCAGTGCCTGCTGCTCTCCAAACACTATGATCGCGCGGTCCTTCAGGGTACGGAGACCGTCCGGCTCCATCCCGAATCTGCCCCGCCGCGAATAATCCTCGCGGAGGCGCTGTGGCGGCAGGGCAAAGCGCACGAAGCGCTTCTCGAAATCGACCGGGTCAAAAAGATCTGGAAAGACGATCCCGCCAAAATCCGCGTCACCGAGCACCTGATAGCAGGTAATCCCGACCTGGCGCTCAATGAGGTCGAGGAGTACGTGAAATCCAACCGGGGTGATTGCCCGGATTCGATGTTCTGTGCGGAGGCTTACGCACTGGCAGGGCGGAAGGACCTGGCACTCGCGTGGCTAGGGAAGGCCTTTGAACGACGGGAGAGTCGACTCTTGTTTCTCGCCATCGATCCGACGTTCGCGCCTTTGCGGGAGGATCCCCGCTTTGTCCAATTGCTGCGCCGACTCGGGCTCTGACGAATGCAGAACGTGGAATGCGGACTATTCAGCTTTCAGGGGTAGACGAACTGGATCGGCATCTCCACGTCCGCACGGAGGCTCTCTTTCACCGGGCAACTGCGCGCGGCATACTCAAGTTTCGCCTTTAGCCCGCTGGTCAGCGGAACCGGCATCTCGATGCGCGTCGTGAGCCGGGCAATGCGCCTTTTTGGGTCGGCGATCATTTCCTTGCTCACCGTGATCTTCATGCCTTCGAGATCGACACCTTCCCGCTCGGCCACGATTCCCATAACGGT
>CAYQYP010000345.1:0-32475 GCA_964421755.1 uncultured Acidobacteriota bacterium | reverse complement strand
CTTCGGGTTCGATAAAGTCAATTGCTTCGTGGTAGCTGCCTGTTGTCACAACGGCCGCTTGTCTGCCGTGCTCCTTCGATTTTGGACGCCCGAACTTTGGGCACGATGTTCGGTCACTTCGATCTGGATGGCCTCGGAGCGAATTACCCCTCTTTCTCGACTCCAGAAGTTGGGCGTCTTGGCGTAACGTGCCGGCACTGGACTCCGATACTCGACAACAAGACTGAAGGTTCCCAGCTTTCGGAACAGATTGCTCGTTGAGTCGCGACGTACCGTTCCGATGAAATGGTCTGGAGGGAGTACAGTATAGGAGGTGGATTGTCGAAGCACGGACGGGACAATGAGATCATCGTCAAGGCGTTCCGGCTCGACCAGGCGTCCATCTTGATCCCTGATCGTCAGCACGAGTCCCCCGGCGTGTCCCCAACGCAGCTGCCCGAAGACCGAGATGTCTTCCTCTCCGTTGTTGACCAGCCCGACATAGAGGGTGAACGGATCTTTCGGACTGATTTTCGGTGTAGGTGTGTATAAAAACACGCTCAATGGGGCATCCGTCGTGTTGTGTGCGGGCGGCCCGGCCGAGCAGTTGGCTCGTGCCGCCAGCCGCGTTCTCAACCTCTTGGTTCCGGGCGAGCCGTTACTCGGGCCGCTCCGCTGCAACGCGTTAGGCGGCATTACCCGAGCAACGCCCGGAAATCCGCCTCTGCCATTTCGCAGTCACGCAGAATCTTTGAAAGGAGACCCGGTCCAATGGTCTCGCCAGCATGGATAGGAACAGAGGTGCCTCGGCCATCCGGGTGGGCCAAGAAGTGGTGACTCCCCTTGATCCGGACCACCTCAAATCCACCTTTCGTGAGCGCGGCGACTATCCGCCTCCCGGTTAAACGGGGCAGCTTGGTCATCCCGCTACCTTGATCTTTTGAACCCCCACAAATTCCAGCGGTTCGAATTCCTGTCCCTGTACTTCAAGGCAGAGTTCGATAACCTCGCGGACCCTGTCCATCAACTTGTCTAGCGACTTGGCCTGAGTGTGACATCCCTTTAAGGCAGGCACAGAGGCGACGTAATAGCCTTCGGAGTCTTTCTCAATCACGACGTCGAATTCTCTAACCATCGTCCTCCTCAATTCGCTCAAATTAACCCAGACCGAAGGTACTGTAAAGACCCGCGGCGCCTAACGGCAATAAGTTCAGCGGGCCGCTGGGAGGATATCATGGGTCGGACCGAAACTGATGCGCCTGCTCAATTTTCAGAGCGAGCCGGGCACCCAGCGGCCCCGCTGCAACGCCGGGTAGGCGGCTTTTCGGCTGTAAGCCAGGCCCAGGATTGTCACGACTTTGTGTCCCTTTTGAGTTCTGTCCGTTCTCCCGTCCAAGAAAACAGGATGGCTACGATACCGAGTACAGCAAATGTGGGTCCCTTCCACGTAAGTGCTTGATGATCGAAGAGTTCAACTATGGGAACGAAGAGCGACCAGACTCCAAATGACCAGCCCAGAACAATCAGAAATCGTCGCACCTTGACGCCAACACTGCGAAGGAGAAGCGGTCCCAGGAGAACCCCAATGACGACTACGAGGGCAAAAGGCCACGTTCTGTACCAGACGGGTGTGGTCAGGCCCAGCAGTATGACCAAGAGCATCACTCCGGTGACCAGCCCTAAGCACAATCCCACTGTCAGCTTAATGACCGCCTTCGTATGACGTTTCATCCCAATTCGTCGCGACAGCCTCTGACGTTAGAGCCGCCTAACGGCAATAAGTTCAGCGGGCGGCCAGATGAGCAGTTGCCCCGACCGCCCAAGTTATCCCCACCGAGCCGTGCCCGCCAGAGCCTCGCCGGGCCGCTCCGCTGCAACGACGGGTTGGCGGCGTTTGCCGAGCCCCGAAGGTTTGTCAGGCAATCCGGTGCAGGCAGTTGACGAGATCTTTGCCGGACAGCGGCTTCGGCAGCGGCTTGCCGTCACGCTCGTAAAGTTCGACCGTCTCTTTGACGATCTCGCACAGTTGGTCGAAGACCTTTCGCTCATCGTCGCCGTGACATCCTCCGTAGAACAGCTCAGGACAGCTGCCAATGAAGCAGCCGTCTTCATCCGACCATTCCACGATTTTCAGGTATCTCGATTCCGGGCTCATTTCCGTGATTCCTCAATTGCGCGCCTGACCGCACGTTCTTGGTACTGTTTAGCGTCGTCACCTTCGGCGCCCGATACCGTGATCGGCTTCGTCACCTTCGGGTGTACGAAGTTCCGATGATCGCCTTTGCCTCCGCGGTCGACGAAACCAGCTTTCTTCAAATCAGCGATCAGTTCACGTACTTTTCTGGGCATTCTAGCATCTCTTCGGGACTGAGCCGCCTAACCATGTAGTCGACCGCAAATATGACGCAATAGAAGACGGCAGATTTGAGGTCTAGTACAGTTAGCTGGATGGTAAGGCTCGTCTATCCTTATACTTCCAGCCGAGCAACGCGGATTATACGGCACGTCGTCTTGTGGGACAACCGTGAGCTTGGACAACTGAGCTTGGACAACCGTGAGCTTGGACAACCAGGTGCGAAAGGCACCCGGTTGTCCGAAGATGAGGAAGATCGGTCGCGCTCTCAGACGAAAAGACACTGAGCCTCTCCTCCCGTTTCCCTCCAAAATGCCTAAAAGATGATTTCCCCGGTGATTCGCCCTCGCACTCCACCCCTGCGCGGATAATAACCGCCGCGACGCCCGTAGTAAGGTTCGTAGTAAGGCGGCGGAGGACAGGAGTAATAGCCGTAGGCGGGTGGAGGAGGTGGATATACGGGGTAGGCTGGATAGACCGGATAGTAACTGTACCGCGGATACGCCCGGGCTCCGTAGCCGTACCCACGGTCCGATCGGCCTTTCTTGAATTGGTGCTTCTCCCATTTCTGACCGTGCCCTGGGCGCCCGTCCCGGTAGTAGCCCCGACCTCTCCCTCGCCCACCGTCCGCCAGTGCCAAAGATGAAACGCATGCAACCAACAGAACTAACACGAGGACATACTTCTTCATTACTGCCTCCTTCCTTCTAGCTGGATGGAGGACTCGAGGCGAAGGTTCAACGGTTTGATGCCAAGGGAGGCTGGGGCGGCCGGCAAACGGGCCGAAAAGCTGTCGGCAAGGCGGGGATTTCGGGGACACAAAACTTAATTCCTGTGCAACCGGGGAGTACCCGGCAACTGGTTGAGAATTAAGTATTATGTCCCCGAAATCCTCAGATTAGTCCCTGGAGAGTGCGCCAGTGACCGCGCATGTACTTCATGACCCGGATCGGGTCCGTGCTTTCGGGCACTTCGGCAAGGCAATAGCCTTCGTAGTTGATCCCCTGGAGCATCTTTACGAACTTCGGATACGGGTAATCCTCGTACAGGTCTTTGAGGTGGACAAGACCCAGGCGTGACTTGACCATATTGAAATTGGCTTCGATCCCGCCGTCCTGCAGGTCCTCGTTGTTGCAGTTCCAGCAGATCCAGAAATTCGGGTGGTCGGCGTGCTGCAGGATCTTCTGAATGCGCGGGAAACGGGCCGTATCTCTCCCGTGAACCTCGAGGCGGATCGGAATACCATGCTCAGCCCCGAAAGCCGCGCACTGCTTCAGTGCCTTGCCGATCTGCTCGAGCGTCTTCTCCTCGGGAACGTTCGGCGGGAGCCCGTTCGGACGGACCTTCACGCCGGCTGCCCCGACATCCGCCGCGAGCTTGACCCACTGCTTGGTTTCCTCGATGTTCTTGGCGAGCACCGCGGGGTCCGGAGAATGGTATTCGCAGGTCGTGCCCAATCCGACAAGCTTCACCGGCGAGTCGGCGAAGCGCGTCTTCACTTCTTTCCGTTTCTCAGCGGGCAATGTGATCTCGACCCCGTGGGCGTGTGTCGTTCGTAATTCAACACCCGTGAACTTCGTCTCGGTGCAGTTCTTGATTATCGTGTCGAGATCCCAGCTCTTGGCAAGATTGTAGGTGACCGTCCCCAGGCGCAATTCCGGCTTGGCCGGACCACCGCCGGAAGCACCACCGGCCTGCCCGTGGATACGGTCGGTGAAGAGGGCCGATGCGGCGCCCGCAGTCGCCAGAAAACTCCTTCTGTTCATAGCGTCTCCCCGGAAATGTCTAGGTGTTTTCTTTGTGAAAGAGATAGCCGAGGCCGGCCCGAATACTCTTTATGAAAGACGAAATCTCCAAGGCCGGCCGGATGACATCCCGTTTGATCATGTCGGTGGTCTGCTCGAACTTCTGCACCGTGTCGGTGACCACGTAATCGAACTTGAGCGCCTGCTCTCGGCCGATCTGCATGACTTCCTGCATGAACTGATCGAAGTCTTCGGCTCGGGTCCGCATCAGCTGGCCGGTTTCCAGCAGATGGGTGCTCAGTTCTTCGACGGTCTGACCCAGCGGGCGCAGACTCTCCGACGTCTGCCGGAGCTGGTGGGTGATCTCTTGAATATCCCGCCGGATGTTCTCGGACTGGGTGTTGAGCTGCTCGACGGTGTTGCGCACTGCCTGAAAAGCGCGCCACATCGCCACGCTCTGAATGATGAAAGCGACTGCGCTAAGGCCGACGAAAAGTACGAGTAGAGTCTCCAGGCTCACGTCTCTCCCCCAATATGGATCGAGTCTCCAAAACGCAATCGCCGCCGGGTGTCAATCAGGCGTTCGGCTCGGGCTTTTCCTTCTTTCCCCCTTCGTCGTACGCCTGTCTACCGGCCTCGATAGCCGCGCCGAACTGGTCCCGCTGACGATTCAGCATTTCCCGCCCTTTGTCAATCGTCTGTGTCACTCGGCTGCCCACGTCGCGCGTTTTTTCCGCAATCGCATCGCGGCCTTGCCGTGCCTTCTCGCCTAGAACATTCGTTCCCTCGCGATACTTGCTGCCGAGAAATGCTCGCGTTTCTTCTCCAGACTTCGGTGCAACCAGCAAACCAATCGCCGCTCCAACAAATCCACCAATCAGAAAGTAGAGGAACTTCTCTCCGCTGTTTGCCATATCAACCTCCGGTTCAGTTTAGCCTATCACAGCTCACTCCGCAGCAGGAAGATGGAGCGCTCGGCGAAGTCTCGGCACTGCAGTGGGTTCCACTGACGACTGACAACTGACAACTTCAATTGTCAGTTGCCCGGCTCGATGCTATTCTTTGCCCATGGTTCGCTGGCTGGTGTTGATCCTCCTTTCGCTGTCCGGTTCCCTCGTTGCGCAGGATCCGGCGACCGCAATGCACGCCGAGGGATCGGATCTCAACCTGAACGCCCCCAGGGCGAACCCTTTGCTTCGCGAAGCCTTGTCGGTCAACTGCCCTTACCAGGCGCGGTCCGGTGTCAGAACCGGAAGCGTGGAATTCACATTCCGCGAGGAGTGGATCGACAACCAGGTTGATCACTTCGTGAAAACTATCGATTCGAGGTTGAAAAAGATCCGCAACCTCATGACCGAGGCGAACTCGTCGAGGCAGCAGGTCGTCGCCGCTTTCCCGCAAGGCGATGCGGATGCAAAACTGCGGTGGGCTCGATCCCTCCGCGGACTGGAGGAGGAAGCGAGGTCCGTTCGGACGGCCATGGCCAACACCTTCCCCCTGATGAAACAGAAGGACGAGCTCAAGATAAATGCCCGTGAGCAATCGGAAACCGACTTTTACCAAGCCGAAATGGTTCAGTTGGACAGTTTCGTCGCCTCGGCAGAAGCCAAAATCCGGGACTACCTTTTTAAACCCACTCACGTGGCCGACCTCGGGGACCTGCGTGGGGAGAATCTGCTCACCTTCCTCAACCGCATCGAGAGGATGGCCAAAAAGATCCGCACAGAACGATTCTAGGCGTTTCGGACTCACGCAAGTAACCCGCCCCTTCCGGCTTTGTCGGAAACCGCAGATAATCGTAAATACATCAATATGGAGGAGAAAGCATGGAGCACCGGCGCGCAGGGAAAAGCAGTCTCGAGCTTCCGGTAGTCACATTCGGGGCTTGGGCTATCGGGGGTCTGTTCTGGGGTGGCGTTGATGACAAAGAGGCCGTCGAGGCGATTCAGGCAGCCGTTGATCACGGAATCACAGCTATCGACACCGCACCGATGTACGGATGCGGCCACAGCGAGGAACTGGTCGGCCGCGCGCTTGGAACGTCCCGCAACAAAGTCAGGATCCTCACCAAATGTGGGCTGCGTTGGGACGACGAGAGCGGCGAGTTTTACTTCCGCCTGGAGAACACTCCGTATGGGAGGCCCGTGAACGTGTACAAGGATGTCCGAGCGGCGTCCATAACACATGAGTGCGAACAGAGCCTCAAAAGACTCGCGACCGACCGCATCGACCTCTACCAGGTCCACTGGCCGAGCAAGACCGCCCCGGCCAACGAAACGATGGGCGCGCTGACGCGGCTGAAGGAAAAGGGGAAGATTCTCGAGTTCGGTGTCAGCAACTACAGCGCCAGCCAGATGGCTGACGCCGCTCCGTTCGGGAAATTCGTGACCAACCAGGTGAAGTATAACCTCCTCGAACGCGGGATCCAAAAGGACGCGCTCCCATACTGCCGGAAACACGGGATCGGCGTGGTCGCTTACAGTCCGATGGCCATGGGACTCCTCACCGGAAAAGTCGATGAAAAGCGACAGTTCCCCGCCAGCGACACCCGAAGCACGATGCCGCTCTTTTCAGCAGCGAACCGACGGCGGGTCCTGACGGCCCTGTCCCGGGTTCAACCGATCGCAGATCGCCACGGCGCCAACGCGGCGCAATTGGCGGTTGCCTGGGTCCTTGCCCAGCCCGGCATTACGACCGCCCTGGTTGGCGCACGCAACGCCAGACAGGTAGCGGAAAACGTCCGAGCGGCGGACGTCAAGCTGAGCGAAGAGGAGAAGATCGAAATCGCAAACGCGTTTACCGAGTGATTTCTAATTTCGGATTGCGGATAGGGGATTGCGGCGGATTAGAAGGACAATATCCCGGCCGGCGATCCAAAGTTCTCAGCGCCGGAAATCCTCGTTACGGATGAGTCATTAATCCGTAATCCGCAATTGAAACAGCGAAACACGACCAAACGAATGAGTAGACGAGAAACCAGGGCGGGTTCAAACAGACAAAAGAAAAGGGTGGCCCTTCCGCCACCCCCTCTTTTACGCGTCAACGCTGAACGATCATCGTTCTTAATTAAGCTAAGTATAGGCTCCCGGGCCGATGTCTGTCTTGTCGGGGACACTCTCTTTTTTCTGTAAGACAAATGCCCCCGACCCCGGGTGATCTCAGCTTAGCCCAGCTCAGCCCGGATTTCTGACACCGGGAAAGATACAACCCTGAAAGGGTTGCGTAGTGCGGTACGCAACCCCTTCAGGGTTGAACGCCACACCCCGCCCCCTACCCAGGGTTTCCCGCACACAACGCGGGCAACCGCGGGCTTTGCTACGTTACCCCGTTGGGGTCATTCGGCAATCCCCTCCGGGGTATGACACACAAGTTAACATTCTCAACACCCTCGCAGCGAGGGTGTTGAGAATGTTAACTCTTCTATTAATAGGCGGATAGACCGGCGAGTTCCCGGCAGAGGGCGAGATCGAATGGAGCCGCGCACGAGAGCGAGAGAAGCGAGCGAGTAAGCGGACCACCTGACTCGCTCCACTGCTTGGTGTTCAAATGTCTCGACTTAGCGAATGATTCGTGGTCCGCTTACTCTCGCTCACTACCGTTCGCTTTCGTGCGCGGCTCCATTCGTTCTCGCCCTCCGCACGACATCAGCCATAACAAGTCCGTCAGTACCTGTGGGCCGAACGCACTTCTCCGACCTTATGCGACACCCTCGCTTTCGTGCGCGGCTCCGAAAAGCCCGCTTGGCGGCACTTGTGAGAAGTCCGGCTTAATCGAGGCCGAGCAGTCGCACAGCGTTCGCGCAGGTCACTTGGCTGAAAGCGCCTGCCGGCAGACGCTGGGCGCGGAGCAAATCGAGTTGCTCCGTCTGATCCGCCCAGGGCGAATCGGTTCCGAACAGGATCTTGTCGAAGCCATGGTTCTCGCAGATTCGGCGCCATTGTGCCGCCTCCATGTGACCGAGCGAGAAGGACGTGTCGAAGTAAAGGTTCCGGCCGACGAGGTGTTCCTCGACCTCATCCCAGTGCTTGTAGCCGCCGAGGTGGGCGGCGACGAATTTACCGGATGGAAACGCATCCACCACACGCGCCAATCGCGGCGGAGTGCACCTGAACGGCGGCTCGTAGGCCGCGTCCAGCCCGGCGTGGAATAAGATGATCAGCCCCGCCCTGACCAGGCCGTCGTAAATCTCGAACATCCGCGGATCGTCGACATAAAAGTCCTGGTAGTCCGGGTGGAATTTCACCCCGCGGATCCCGAGACTTACCATCCGGTTGACCTCCTGCTGCCAATCAGCGGTGTCCGGATGAAGGCTGCCGAAGGCAATCAATCGACTTTCCTGAATCCGAGCGGTCCAGGTATTCACGTTGGTGACCTGCTCGGCCTTGGTTGCGATGCTCAGGACCACGCTCACGTCTATCCCCGCCTGGTCCATCGATCGCTTCAGGCCGGCGGTTGTTCCGTCCGAAAAGAACGGAATGTTCGCTGCGGCGGCGAGCTTGCTCATCGCCCGGGGCGCGAGCTCGTCCGGAAAGCAGTGTGTATGGAAGTCGACAACAGTAGGAGATACCGAATCCATGGCCGTCTATTATGCGCACAACGACGAGGCGAGGATCAAGGGATCGGGGGCGGAAGGCGTTTGGAGGGCAAGCCACGCATAACCAGATGACACAGCTGACCGGCTAGGGATTGTCCGATGACGCCCATGCCGGGATTCTCAGCCGCGCCAGACTTTGGCTACCCAGCACCCGATCGAAACTGCGGCGGGTGCGAAAATCATCACCAAGGCGAGAATCACGATTTGAGCAGTGATTGTCAGATCCACGCGAATACCTCTCAGAAGAACGCGGTGCTTGCCATCCCCAGCCAGGCAAGCAAGCCCAGACAGACAACCGCAGCCGCCAGCGGCAATCCAAAAAAGGCGAGAGCCAATCCAAACAACACCAGAATCGCCAGCGCGCCCAGCCAGGCGGGTGAAGCGGTGTCTACGGATCCGCGATCGTAGCTGACTCGCTGGTCTGTCAGGGAGATGCCGAGCCGAAATGCGCCGGGTCGTAAGGCGCGTTGCCAGTCCAGCGACCGGATGCCGGTCGACCCGAACGCCCGCTTGGCTGCCCAAGGCCCGAAATTTCGATCGATACTGTTATCAACAACAGAGGGGAAATCTGGTCCGGAAGCTTCCAAAGCCGTGTGAGTCGACGAATAAGCCGAGTCGTCCGGCAGATCAAGAGTCGTGATCCGGTCGATGCGACGGTGAACCGAGGCAACGATCGCCGTTTGCATCGCTCGGACTCCGTCATTCCGCGACGGCTCCTGAGCTATTGGCTCGAAGTCATGCGCCAGGATCTTTGGCTTGTAGAACCGCGGCGATGTCGAAAGCCGCGGCGTCAAATCGTACTCGACCGCAAGGGAGATTGCGGCAGGCTCCGTCACCCTGGCTGTCAGCGCAGGCTGGGTTTCCGGGCCTGAGGCGACGCTCTTCGGCGCGGCGACGGGGCCGCCCTGCTCCTCGACCCAGCGAATCGAAACCGCGGCCGGGAGCGGGCCAGGTCCCTCGGTCCGGGCGGCAACAATAGCGCGCGGAGCCGGCATCGCCGGCTTTGCGGGCGTCTGATCCACGGTTGCAGCGCTATCGGGTGCGGCCAATGCCGCCGTTTGAACATTCGACCGCACGGCGAGTCGGTCAGACTGTTGCGATGGGAATGCCGGCAGATATACGGTGGAAGCCGGTGGCATGTAGGCGTTCAGTTCAGCAAGGTTCAGCTGGGCTTTCTGGTAGTCCGGCTTCAGGGCAAGCGCTCGACGAAACGCCGCACGGGCTTCGGACCATTCCTTCCTTTCCCGGAGGACCACACCCAGATTGTTCCACGCGGCGGCCGGCTCACTGACCTGCAGGAACTGAGCAAATGACTGGTCGTATTGGCCGAGGTGGGCAAGGGTCACTCCAAGGTTGTTACGCGTCTCGATCACCTGGCCGTCAAGTTCGATCGCCCGTCGCAGTTGCTTTTCAGCGTCCGACCACGCTCCTGCCTGCATTAAAGCCAAACCAAGGTTGGCGCGGCGTCCGGCGATCTCCGGGCCGCACTCGAGCGCTCTGCGATAGGCTTCGGCAGCTGCCGGGAAGTTTCCCGCGTGCAGGTTCGCCCTGCCGAGTAGCTCCCACGCCTCGTCGAAGTTCGGTTG
Organism: uncultured Acidobacteriota bacterium; assembly: GCA_964421755.1. Taxonomy (GTDB): domain Bacteria; phylum Acidobacteriota; class UBA6911; order RPQK01; family RPQK01; genus CAVUUN01. Next base: position 22,218 of record CAYQYP010000345.1, on the reverse strand, counting down.
GATGGCCACTGCCCGCTCGGCATGGGCACGAGCCCTCGGGTGGTTGGCCCAGTCAAGCCAGAGAGAGCCAAGCTGCAGTTGGACGACTGGGTTTTGAGGCTCAATCTTTTCGAGGGCGTCCAATAGCTCGAACGCTGCGAGGTAAGCGCCAGCCTTGCGATGGGCAATCGCGGTCTGGAGTCGTTCCGTGAGACTCGCCTGGCTTTGCGCCGCGTTCGGAGCATCCGCCTGGATGCCGGCCGGCGGAGCGACGCTGCCCGCAGTCTGGGTCGTCGATTTCCGCTCGCCGTAGGACAGCTTCATGACATTCCGGATGTACTCGGACAGGTTGCGAGGCTCGGCTGGCCTGTATGCGTTCCTGCCGGTCTGCTGAGGCGTAACGACCCGGCGCTGGACACAACTGGGGGACACCAGAAGAAGCAGACAGACGACAGCCACCGAACGGCGCAATCCGACCAAACGGCCGGTACCAACAACGGACAGAGGAGGGCGAAGCATTTTATCCTCTCGCTATCCTGATGATGAGAATGCAGAACAGGATAAGGAATATGAAAACCAGGACGAAGCTGATAACGAGTTCGGTATCCATCTCGAAACTCCGTTAGGCTACTTAGAAGCCTCCCCCAAGAACGGGAGGAGACTGTGGATTATGCCGATCAAGGCCGGGCCGATGATGACTACGAAAATCGCCGGGAAGACAAAGACGACCATCGGAGGGATCATCTTGACGCCCATCTTGGCCGCCCGCTCTTCAGCCCGCTGGCGCCGCTTGGTCCGCATGGTGTCGGAGAAAACGCGGAGCGATTGTGCGATGCTGGTTCCGAAGCGATCGGTCTGGATCAGCACAGCCGCGAGCGATCGCATATCGTCAACGCCGGCGCGTTGACCCAGATTCCGGAGAGCATCCGCCCGGCCCCTTCCTGCATTGACCTCCATCGTGAAAACGCGCAGCTCATCACACAGGTCGGGATGCGCGGTATAGAGGTCCTGACTGATACGTTGGATCGTCTGGTCCAGTCCAAGTCCGGCTTCCACGCACACGACCATCAGGTCCAGGGCGTCAGGCAGTCCCTGTTCGACACGCTCCCTTCGGCGGGAACTGCGCCATTTCAGCCAGAGATCGGGGATCAGGGCACCGAAGAGAACGGAAAGGATCAGGAACAGCAGCGGGTTGCTCGCCCACAGATTGGTGACGATAGAGGCAACGAAAAGCAACCCGGCAAGTGCAACCTGGGCCCCGTAGAACAGTAGCGTGCCATCTTTTCGCCGGATGCCCGCCGAAACCAGGCGTTTCTCCATCCTGGACAGATCCGAGGCAGGCCGGGGGAGGATTCCGCCAAGCGGTTTCAGCAGCTTTTCCGGGTCCAGGTGCTCACGCCAGGCAGATTCCCCGGCCACCTCGGGTGCTTCGCTCAAGCGCGCCCGAACGTTGAGCGTTCGCTTGAGCACCGCGTACAGTCCCGCGAATACGCCTATGAATACAAGGAGTCCAATGGTCAGAAGGGTTAGGTTCATCGCCGTGCCTCAGACTTTCAACGTGGTGATTTTCTTGATGATCAGGTAACCGACGATCTGCATGACGACCGCTCCGGCCACCATCTTGTGACCCATCGGGTCGGTGGCCAGCGGCTTCAGGTAATCCGGGTCCGTAATGAACATCAGCAATGCTGTGACAGGCGGCGCGGCAGTCAGGATGTAGAGCGACAGGCGCCCTTCGGCGGTGAACACTTTGACCTGCCTCATGAGCTTGAAGCGCTCGCGTATGACGTAGGCGAGATTATCAAGTATTTCGGCCAAATTGCCGCCACTGTCCCTCTGGATCTGGAGCGCGGTCACAAAAATCCGGACGTCCGGCAAAGGCATCCGCTCTGAGAAGTTCTGAAGCGCCTCCCGCATGGGAAGGCCGAGGTTCTGCTGGTCGTAGATCGTCTTGAATTCGCCGGCGACCGGCTCGGGTAGTTCCCTGGCAATAAGCTCCAGGGCGGTCGTGAATGCGTGGCCCGCGCGCACGGCCCTGGCCAGCAGATCGAGAGCGTCCGGAAAAAGCTCGGCGAACCGGGAAAAACGACGCGCCCGTTTGACTGCTAATACCACGAACGGGATCGCCGCACCAACTGCGGCCAATGCCAGGGAGAAGTAAATGGGCAGCCGGAACAAAACGGCGGGGAAGAAGAAGGCGAGCGCGAGGGCCAGCGAGACGAGCAGTATTCGGCTGGTCGGCGTACGAACCGCCGCCTGGTCCATGAAGTGGCGCAGGGCGCGCACCGCTGGAAACGCCATCAGGCTGCGATTCAGCCAAGGAATTTGGCTGAACACTTCCTGGCGCAGCAACTCGGCCTCGAAGTCGACGTCGCTGTAAGCCTCGCCCTGCTGTATGGCCTGCAGACGCGCCTGAAGCCTTTTCCTGGCAGCCGGTACCTCGACAAAGAAGTAGATCGCGCTGACAGAAAGACCCATCACTACGAAGAAGGTTAGTAAGGTGACTATGAGTAACATCTCTTGTTCCTTGATGAAATCTCGCGGACCTTGCAGTCGCGCGAACCTACTCCATCCTCGACTCGAACAAGTCGGACGGCAGGGCAACCCCGGCCGCGTAAAGGCGTTCCGTAAACTTAGGGCGAATGCCAGTCGTTTTGAAGATCCCCCGGACTTGCATTTTTTCGTCGATTCCACGCCGCTCGAAAACGAACAACTCCTGCATGGTCACGACCGGACCTTCCATGCCCGTCACTTCGGAGATGCTGGTGATTTTTCGGGTTCCGTCGCTCATGCGGTTGACTTGGACAATCACGTTCATCGCCGAGGCGATCTGCTGCCGTGCCGCTTTTTCCGGGAGGTTCAGGTTGGCCATGGACACCATGGTCTCGAGCCGGCTGAGCGCGTCTCTGGGAGTATTCGCGTGAATCGTCGTAAGCGACCCTTCGTGCCCCGTGTTCATCGCCTGCAACATGTCGATCGCTTCTTCTCCACGCACCTCGCCGACGATGATCCGATCCGGCCTCATGCGCAGGGCGTTGATGACCAGTTGCCGCTGCCGGACGGCACCCTTCCCTTCAATGTTTGGAGGTCGTGTCTCCAGCCGGACGACGTGCGTTTGTTTAAGTTGCAGCTCGGCTGCGTCTTCGATGGTGATGATTCTTTCCGAGGACGGGATGTAAGCCGAGAGAACATTGAGCAGCGTCGTCTTGCCGGCACCGGTTCCCCCGGAGATCAGCACGTTCAATTTGCCTTCCACAACGGCCTTCAACAGGAACAGCATGCTTGGGGTAAGGGACCGGTTCTCAATGAGGTTTTCGGCGGTCAGCGGGTTCCGGCCGAACCGGCGAATCGAGAGAATAGGCCCGTCCAGGGACAGCGGCGGGATGATTGCATTGACGCGCGAGCCGTCTCGGAGTCGCGCATCAACCATCGGAGACGATTCATCGATCCTGCGTCCCACGTTCGAGACGATCCGGTCAATGATTCGCATGAGATGGGCGTTGTCGTTGAATTCGATGTCCGTCCTCTGAAGCAGGCCGCGCCGTTCCACGTATACGTTTCGGGCGCCGTTGACGAGAATATCCGAGATCGTCGGGTCGTCCAGGAAGGGCTCCAAAGGGCCGAGTCCGAACAATTCATCGATGATTTCCCTCACCAGTTGGTCGCGTTCGCCGAGGGTCAGCGGGGTCTTTTCACGGTCCAGCATCTCTCGAACGTGCTGCCCGACTCGTTCACGTTTGACACGGTCCTCGAGTTTGTCGACGGTCTCGAGGTCCATATCGTTCAGCAACTTGGCGTGAAGCCGAGAGCGGAGGAGCGAGTACTCCGCGCGGTTCGCTGCTAAAAGAGTTCCGTTACCCATTGTTTCTCCGTCCTAACGCTTAAAGAGACTGAACAGACCGCTTTTTTCCTGCAGCGGATGCCCTATGAGGTCCGCCGCCAACTCGCGATAGCTGCGAGCGAGCTCGGAATGATTCGTCGAGACGAGCGGTACCCCCATGTTGATCGCCTGGATTGCCGCCGAGTAGTTGTTTGGAAGTGTCCAGTAGACCTCGTGCTTGAGAGCCTTACCAACTTCCGACTCCCTGATCTCGTCTTTCTTGTGGACCCGGTTCAAAAGAAGCCTGACCTTTTCTTTGCCCCCATTCTTCCCAATGAAAGAGAGAAGCCGATCGGTCCGCCAGAGAGCAGGAAGTTCAGGAGTAAGAACGACGAGCACCTTTTCCGCCATATCAGCTACCACATGGAAAGCCCGCGGGTCAATCCAGGATGGGAGGTCGACAAGGACGTGGGCGTACGTCTGGCTGGCCACTGACAAGACTTTGCCCAATGCCTCGAGCTCAATCGGTCCCTTGTGGTGGTAATCCTTCAATCCAGGGAGAACCGAGAATCCGTTCGACCGGGCCATAAAGCTGCCCAGCAGCACGGAATCCAGCCGTGCTGCTGCTGCCAGCGCATCGGAAACACAAAATTGCGTCTTGAGATTGAGGTAAGCGGCGGCATCGCCAATCGGGCTGTTCAGGTCGATGAATGCCACGGGTCCGTCCTGCATCGCCGACAACGCAGATGCCAGGTTGATACACACCGAGGTGGCGCCACTGCCGCCCTTTGCGGTGGTAACGCAATGGATGACACCTACATGGGATTCATCAGCCGGCCTCTGCTTCTCGGCCAGATACCGGCTGAAGGCTTGAGTCAGGGCGCGGGCCGTGACCGGTTTGCTGAGCAGGTCCCGGGCACCAGCGCGCATCGTCTCGATCAGCAGGTGAGAATCGAGACTCCCGGCCATCACCAGAAGCCAGGCGTCCGGAAGCGCAGACTGGAGCACCCGAACGGTCTGGAGACCCGACGTTAAATCGTCCATGTCGACCAGAACGACCTGCGGCGCCGCCGACATGAGCCGGCGAGTCGAAGAGTCGGTTCGGGCAAGGCAGTACTGGTCCACTTCGACCACGCGGAAGGTCATCCCGGTGTGGCCGAGTTGCTCATTTATCAGCTGGCGCATCTCACCTGACGTTGCCACTATCGCTAGAGAAATCTGACTTGATGTCATGACAACTAACCCTCTGCTTCGGCCTGCGGCGTTCTGACCAGACGAACCGGGACCGAGTAGGGCCCCGTGACCTCCGGATTCTCCGCAGGCGGTCCATTACCGCAGGTATAGACCGAAACGATATGCGCCGAGACATCGTTGCCATTGACGATTCCATCAATGAATAGAAGCGCAAACCCGACCACCGGGATCTGGACGTTGGCTCCATGATCAGGCAGTCGAAAGTCGCCGCTTTCGTCGCAATTCAAGGAAAGGGCACAGATATTCCAGATCGGAGCGACAACCAGCGAACGGCTGGTAGGACTCGGGGCGGACCCGTCCGCGTGTCCGTAGTGACCCGCGCTTATCCACCAGTCTGGGTTGTCACCAATCAGGTCCCGAACGCCCTGCGCTGTCGGGCCGATCATATTGCCTGGCTCCACCGGATACAGCCGTTGACACTGAATCGCCTGCGGACTGCAGCTGCCGATGTTGGTTCGATAGTCGTTCCCCCCGGTCGAGTCGCCGATCCGCATGCAAAAGAACTGGCCGGGATCCAAGGCGTTCTGGGGGTTTGAGGGCTTCAGAATGAACGGAAGACCGGAGTCGATTCTTGCCCTCAGCAGCGGTACATTGACCGAACCGTCCGCGCGAATAATCACCTGCCCGGTGGCACAGGCGCCTGCCTCCCCGCAGATGCCTGTGGTGCTGAAGATCGTGTTGGGCAGGAACCAGGGCTTCACGCACCTCGCTCCGAGCGCGAATTGAGACGCCTCGGCAACCGCCTGGACGGCTACCGTCGACGAATCCCAACCGAGGGCACGGCCGAAATAGGTTGTTCTCGACCGCGTGATCCCCACCGTGACGCGGCGGTTGGGAACATCGACGTTGATCGTCACATCCCCGGTCACAATGGGATCAGCCATGATGTTGTTCGTTAGCGCCGTAGCCCGCGCTTGAGTCTCCGCCGTCAGCGGATGTGGCCCGTCAGGCGTATGGACGAAGCTGAAAGCTCCAGCCAAGGCGGCCGAATCGGCGGCTCTCTGTGCGGCCGAGCGCGCGCTGTACAACATGCCGACATCGACGGCGAGAGCAGCGAAGCCCAGAAGCACCGCCAGCAGCAGCGCAACGGTAATTACCACATAGCCATCGTTTGAAGGGTGTCTGGTCCGCATAGTCGATCCCTCTGCAGTGCCTCGGGCCTCCTGTTTCACTGCACCTGCACCTGCGCCTGTGCTCCGCGAGCCGGAGCCTCTCCAAACAAGCCGTCAAGCTTGCCCTGGTCGAGCGGGTACGGGAACTCCGGCAGTGCGGGCACTTCGCCAGGATTCAGTGGACTAACCAACTTGGGACTTACCAGAACCAGGAGCTCGGTGTTGCTGCGGTTGCGTGATCGGCTTCGGAACAGCTTTCCGAAGAAGGGGATGTCCCCAAGCAGTGGGATTTTCGAGGCGATTTCCACGAAGCGGTTATCGAGAAGACCGGCAATCGCGAAAGTCTGTCCCTCGCGCAGCGCCACCTCGGTGTCTGCCCGCCGCGTGGAAATCGCGGGGACCAGAAAGCCCGATATGGTAAGGGCATTAGAGAAGTCAAGCGAGCTGACTTCGGGAGCGACTTTCAGGATGATCGTGCCGTCCTCCTGGATATTTGGCGTGAATTTCAGGCGGACACCGAACTCCCGGAACTGGATAGTGACGGCGGTGAAAGTCGAACCTCCCTGAACCACAGGGAAGGGGAACTCACCGCCTGCCAGAAAATTGGCTTCCCGTCCGTCCAGCGCGAGGACATTGGGTTCTGCCAGGATCTCCAACAGATTCCGCTGTTGGAGCGCGCGGATGGTCACCCCAAGGTTGGCGTCTGACCGGAACAGAAAGATGTTTAACAGATCACTAAGCCCAAAAACCGCGGGCATGCCCTTGAGCGGGTTGCCAATGCCGCCGGAAACGGCGCTGTTGCCGGACGGCTGGCGTCCCAGTTGCGCCTCCGCCGGGATCGCGCCGGCGCTCCCGGTGGGAGCACCAAACTGCTGCGTGGAGATCGCGCCAAAGGTGTTCCCGGCACCCGTGCTCAGGATATTCAGACCGAGCTCCTGGACGGCGTTCCTATCGACCTCGGCAAAGCGAACCTGTAATAGGACCGCTCTGTCCCGAACCGGCCCGGCGGCTTCCAGAAGATTAACCACACTTTGTGTCTGCGCCTGCGCGAGTGCCAGCGCCCTGTCTGCATCCGCAGGTCTCCTCACGCGACCTGAGAGCACCACGGAGGCGCCCAGCTGGCTCACATCGATCTGATCGCCCGGGATTGCCTTCTGGAGGGCCGCACGAAGTCCGGGGAGATCGAGCTCGACCTGCAGATCAAACGACTGGGACCCGCCCTGTTCGTTCCACAGGACGAGGGTCACGGCTCCGGGTGTCAATCCATGGACCAGGACCTGGGTCGGGGAGACGATGATGGCCGAAGCGATTGCGGGTTCGGAAACAGCTACCCTGGAGAGCGGCTGCTCGGAGTTCACCACGAGGGATTTCTTGACCGCCACCCGAAGAGGTTCAACTCCCGAAGGCGGCTGGCCGGCTGGCTGGGCCTGGGCCAGCTCCACTTCGGCGGCCATTCCAATGGGGCCAAAAAAGACGACTGCTGATACCACGAGCAGGAACTCGAACAGCAAGAGAGAGAGCAGTTTGTTATTCATTGTCGTCCAGCCTGAGATGATGACTATCGGTTGATCTTTTTCTCGTCCGTCTGCTTGTCGTTCTCAAACATGACCTTCTTGCGCTCACTGCCGTAAATCAGCTCCACCTCGAGCGGTTTTGGCGCTGGAGCGGCGGCGACCACCACCGGAGCCGGTGCAGGGGCCACGGGCCGGGGCTTCCGTTTGACCACAGGACGAGGCGCGCTAGCCGAAACCAGCTCGACAGGGGCATTGGTTCCCGAGGTATAAAGACTCCGCTTGTTGACGGGCTTGGGGTTCGCATGTTCGAGGTCAAGCGGGTTGCGAAGAGCCAATTGGATCCTGCCGTCCGCTGAGGCCAGCGCCAGTTTTTGGCTATCCTCGGGAGAGACGAGCAGAGTGATCACCTGAACGTTCTGCGGCTTTCCGTCCTCGTCGTGCTCGAGGTTCTGCCCTGCCGCCAGCACCTGGACGTTCTCAAGTATGACTTTGGAAGTATCGTCCATCCCTGTGCGTTCGGCGGACCCCGTGAGGATGATGTCGACCCGCGTCCCGGGAAGCACGAAACCCGCCACCCCGATCACATCGTTCACCTTGACCGCTACGGCTCGCATTCCCTCGGGAATCGTGGACGTCAGCCCGGCGCCTCCTTCCTTGGGAGCCAACTTCCCTTCGACGACAGGGTCGTTGGTCAACAGCGGAACGATGACGCCCCGGCCGATCACTTCTTTGCTGTCCGCGAAGCCACCTTCCGGAAGGAGTGCCTTCGGCCAGGCCACGGTGCGGACGTGCTGGGGGCCGATTCGCGTGCCGACGCCGATTTTCTCCACTGCGACTACTATCTGAACCGTTTGCTCGGGAGAAGGAGCCAGGCGACTGCTGAGCAGCCGGTAAGCCAGGAAAGTCACGACCAAGCTGAGCGCGAGTGCTACGAAAGCGACGACTAACATGCGGACTCGATTCATGGCGATCTCCAAGAAGCGGGCCGGGAGTTCCGGTCAGCCTCGTCTAGTAATAAAGGTTGCAGAACACGGCGCGCGCAGTCAGCGTCAGTCCGCCAACCGGAAGAGCGCCGGCGCCAGGAAGAAGCAAGGGACGGTTGTATTGAATCGTCACAGCGGACCCGTGCAGAGTCACATCCCCTGCCGGGATGTCCCAGGTCTGATCCACGCTGATCTGCTCCGGTAGGATCGTGATGTTCTCATTGTGCCCGTACTCGATCACCCGGGCCCTGATCTGCGTCAGAGCATAGGGATTCTGAGCGAGATTAGAGCTTGGAAGAGAAGAAAACCTGGCGCCCTCGCGAGCCGCGTTCTGCAGGATCTGATGCTCGTGAACCACCAACCCGAGATTAATGATTGCGAGAAAAACCAGGACCAGCAGCGGAAGCATCAGCGCGTATTCGATCAACACCGCACCCCTCTGTCCGTGCTGCTCGTTCGATGATTTATGGACTGGTTTCATTGCGCATCAGAGCCTCACCTGCAAGAGTGGTCTGCAGGCCGGAAAACATGGGAAGTGTCATCACCCGGTAATTCAACGTCACTCTTACCCTGGTGTACTCCGTGGTGATCCCGTCGACCACGACCGGTACCGGACGCTCGACCGAAATCGTCGTATCACGGAGATTGGCGGAATCCAGGAATGCCTGTGTGACTGACCGGATCTCCGCTTCGGTGGGAAGTGTACTGGTCCCACTGGCCGGCGCCACAGCGACCCGAGCCCCTTCACGCGCAGCGTCCGTCAGAACCTGCTGAACGTTAAGGAATCGACTGGCCTCCATCATTCCAAACAGAAGGACAAGGAACCCGAGCAAGACGATCGCCGATTCGATGATGGCAACGCCTCTTTGATTCTGTGTGGCTTTGATGATTGTTCGCATGGATGACTCGCCTGGCGCTTGCTCAGAGGATCGGGCGGCAGGAATCCAAGGCTGCCGCCCCACCGTTCCCCTTCTCGATTTTTCGAAACCCCGTTACTAGGTACCCGCGCCGGCCGACAACGAGGTCAGCTGGTTCCCGATGCTCGTGAAGATATTGAGGATCGAGGTGCGAATGTTCGGCGAAGCGATGGCAACCGCCAGGGCAACCAGCGCGATCATGATCACGTATTCGACGATCGTGACGCCCTTCTGGCTGGAATAAAGCTTGCTCCACTCTGACTGAATCAAAGACCGGATCTGTTTCAACATTTCTGCCTCCTAAGTGATTAACCTTTGGTGGGACCCGCCCAGGGCCCCTTTCCGATGTTGAGAGTCTAGGTCATCGAAGAAGGCAGGTTGTCAAATCAAAGTCAAAGAATGTAAAAGATTGTCAGACTTTTCGATGCTCGCCGCGCCGCGTGTACCGCGGGTTTCGACCTGACTCGACGGTCCACGCTTTGTATCCGGGCCTTCAGGGCCGGCCCGATTTGGTCATAGGCGGAGAGCGAGAAAAACTGTATAAAGTCCTCGTGCAGGCTGGAAAACGGCTCGATTGGATCCTCGCCAGGCGCAGCCGCATTCTCCCGCCCGCCCTCCTGGCTGCCTCATTCACCTTCCTGCTCGTCTGGAGCTGGCGCAGATGGCCGGACATCTTGATCGATTTCGGAAGGGAGTTGTATATACCCTGGCAGATTGGCTCCGGCAAAGTCCTCTACCGCGATATAGAACACATCTTTGGCCCCTTGTCTTCGTATTTTCACGCGGCACTCTTTAAGCTCTTCGGCGCATCGTTGTTGGTACTGTCCGTGTCAAACGCCTGCCTGCTCGCCGGATGCCTCGGCCTGCTTTACGCTTTCGTCGGCCGGTTCGCTGACCGGATGGCGGCATGGGTCAGCTGTGCGTTTGTCATCTTCGTGCTCGCCTTTTCTCAGTACATCTACCTCAGTAATTACAACTTCATTAGCCCGTACTCACATGAGGCGACCCACGGCGTGATACTTTCGGTGATCCTCATCTATCAGTTGTCGAATCACCTGCGCCAAGGACGCAGGCTCTCGCTCGTCTTTGCCGGCCTCGCCTTCGGGCTTGTTTTTCTGACAAAGACCGAGATCTTCGCCGCAGACGTCGCCGCGGTCTTCACTTATTTCGCATCGCGGGTATGGGCCGGACAGAGAAGCATTCGCAAACAGCCAGCCGCAGGTAACCGGTCCGCCTTGGCTGGTCACCAACCGCGCGAAGCCATGATGCCTGGAACGCGAGCGGGCTGGCTTTGGTCTCGGGCAAGGCAAGAGGCGTCGAACCTCAGCCTTTTTCTGTTTTCCGCCCTGGTTCCGATCCTCGGCTTTTTCGCGTACTTCTCAGTCGTCTTGCCCTTCGTGGATGCGGCCAAAGCGGTCGCCACCCCCTGGGCGGTTCTCCTGCGCACCGACATTCCCAGCAATCGCTTCTACGTGCTGAGTATGGGGCTGGACGATGTGGGAGGAAACGCATTGAGGGCGGCGGCCGCCGCGGCGGCTGTGCTTCTCGTTCTCCTCGTGGGAGTTCTCCTCAGTTTCCTCAAGACAGGGATCAAAGCGAAGTTCATCCGGTCGATGGCCGCGGCCGCGGTTCTGGCAGCGGTTGCTTACTCTAGTCCATTCCCTGTAACGCGGGCGCTCCCGATCTTGGTTTTGCTTGCCCTGGTTACGATTGCGGTCAGGTTTCGGCGCGCCGGTTTTGCCGAAGGGGGGTATCGACTGAACAGCCTGCTGTTATGGGGCGTTTTTTCCGCATGCCTTTTGGCCAAGATGCTGCTCAACGCCAGAATTCACCATTACGGGTTCTATCTCTCCTTACCCTCAATCGTTCTCCTTCTCGGCATCCTGTTCCACACCGTTCCTCTGGCAGTCAGGAAAAGGGGAGGCGACTGGAGGTTCTTTCGCCTTTGGGCTCTCGCCATTCTCGCAGTTTTTGTGGGTCACTACTTCATGTTGAGCAGAGCTATTTACCAAGGCAAGAATCATCCTTTCGGTCGAGGCCTGGACACGATCCTTGCGTTCAATCCTCAGTTGGATCCGCGTGTCTTGCCCACAACTCGTGCGTTGGAGTGGCTCTCATCCCGCCTGCAACCGGAAGAGACGTTCGTGGTTCTGCCGGAAGGAGTCATGCTCAACTACCAGGCAAAGCGACTTAATCCAACTCGTCACATCAGTTTCACCTATCCCGAGATCCTCGCGCACGGCGAAGATCGAATCCTGAAAGACCTGATCGAGCGCCCGCCAAACTATATTGTGGTGATTCAGCGAGACGTCCGAGAATACGGCATCGACGATTTCGGCGACGACCCGCGATACGGGAAGAAGATCATGAGTTGGGTTGAGGAAGCGTACGCACCCTGCCAGGCTTTCGGAACGGTGCCTTTCGAGAAAGGGAATTTCGGGTTACGAATCCTGAAAAGGACAACCCCCTGAGCACCTGGGGCGGTTCCTCGTAGTCGGTAAACGGGCCTTTTTGTCTTCACCCGACGAACTTGTATCCCTCGCCATAGATGGAGAGGAGATACTTAGGGTTGGCAGGGTCGTCTTCGAGCTTCTTGCGGAGCTTCATGATGTGATTATCGACCGTACGCGTCGTGGGGAAGGTGTCGTAGCCCCAGACGGTATCCAGCAGCTTGTCGCGAGTCACGACATCACCGCGATTCTGAATGAGCAGGCGGAGGATCTCGAACTCTTTGGGTGAAAGATCCAGCTCCTCGGTTTTGCGTGTTGCCCTGAATTTTTCGAAGTCTATCTCAACGTCAGCAAAGCAGTAATGGGACAGCCCGTCCGGCGAGCTTGCCGGCTGACGGCGAAGCCTCGCACGAATGCGCGCCTGTAGCTCACGCAGGCTGAAAGGCTTGACTACGTAGTCATCCGCGCCGATCTCGAGCCCGACGACGCGGTCAATTTCCTCTGACTTGGCGGTCAACATGATGATGGGCGCCTCGAAACCCTTACGGCGCAGTTCCCGGCAGGCATCGAACCCGTTCATCACCGGCATCGCCACATCCAACAGGATTAAGTCCGGATTGTTTCGGATAGCGGAATCAATTCCGGACTGCCCGTTGTTCGCCCGGAGGATCTTGTAGCCTTCTTTGGCGAGGTTCACTTCCAAGCCGTGGCCTATGTCTTCATCATCCTCGATGATCAGGATCTTCTGCATCTTCTTCCTCGGCCCTCACCGTTGTTACTTCTCACCGCCCGCCGACATAACGGGCCAGCTCCATGGTACGAGCGAACGGATGGAAATTTCTCGCGAAGCCGGCCAGCCGCGCTGGCTTGGACAGCGGGAAGACGAGTCGGAACCGGCTGCCCTTTGCGGACTCGCTAAAAACCTCAACCCGTCCGTTATGTGCTTTCATCACGTGCTGGACGAGGAACAGTCCCAAGCCGAAACCTTGCCGGGAAGGCGAATTCGACACGCGGTAGAACCCTTCGAAGATCTTTGGCTGCTCTTCAGGCGGAATCCCGACTCCGTGATCCTCGACCTCCAGGATGCACTCCGACCGTTCTCTGAACAGCCTGACAGCTATGTAACGCGCATCGCCGGAGTATTTGCGAGCGTTATCCATCAGATTCAGAATGGCCTGCGAGATTGCTTCCGAATCGAACCGGAGGAGAGGAAGCAACTGGGCCAGATCGAGATCCACGGTAAAGCCCCGTAGCCTCAGGTGCTCTGAATACGATTCGACCGTCCGGGAAACGGTTTGTGCAAGATCACCGGCCACGAGGGTGTATTGATTGCGTCCTTGTTCGATCTTTCTGGCGGTGAGCAGACGCTCCAGGAGCCGAGAAAGACGTTCGCTCTCACGACTGATGATCTGGCAGTAACTCTCTCTGGTCGCCGGCGAGAGCTCGTCGTCGTTCTGCAGCGTTTCGGCATACAACCGAATCAAGGTCAGCGGGGTTTTCAGCTCATGTGAGAAGGCGCTCATAAAATCGGTGCGCATCTGCTTCACATGGAGATCGCGAACCAGCCGGATGATAAGAACCAGCCCTGCTGCCAGGATCGACAGGAACATCAGGCAGGAGACGACCAGGTAGACAGTCTCGCGGACGGCGTTCGTCTTCTGGCGTTGAATCGGAGACTCGGCGATTTCGATGTGCATGAACGGTAGAACGCCGGTCAATTGGGTGTTCAGGGCAAACCCGTCGTTGAAGGGCTCCATCTCACCTTGCTTGAGGCGGACATGCTGCACCGTCACGGGATCGAAGCCGAATGACAGGGCGATCCGGTGCAACAGGACGTCACTGATCCACTGCTCATCGACAATAAACGCCGCCGCCCGGTTAGGCCGGTCGAAGACTTTGAAAAACACCTGGTACTGCCTGGCCCCCAGCCAGATCGGGTCTGTCCCCGTTTGACCAACATCGGCGGCCGCCAGCCGCTTTTCGAGAGCCTGCCGGAATCCTCGCCCGACCTGTTGGGTCGTGACAATGCGGCCGTCGGCCACCGCCATGGCCTGTTTGACCACCGGGTGACGCGCGACAACCTCGCTGGCGATCCTTCGAGCCTCCTGCTCCTGCGTGGCTGACGGTTTTTGGCTGGCCAGTGCCAACAACTCCTGGAAGCCGGGGTCGGCCAGGGTCGCCTCCGCCTGCTGCCACGTCTGACGGTTGACCTCGGCGGCGACTCGTTCCGTCCTCAGCTTGACGTTGGACAATTCCAGGCTCATCACTTCCGCTTGTTTTTCCTTGAGCGTTATGAGTCCGACGCCGAAGAGGAAGAGCGTGAGCACCACGACCAGCACGAGACACAGCAAAGCTAGTCGTGGATAGATAACGTCGCGCTTGTTCAGGGTCATACCACCGTCCACAGGCACTTGAGAATCCGACTGGGCCTCGGCCCGAATACCACAGGTTGACTGGTTACGCAATTCGGTTGTTGACCGACAATGTAACTACCCGTTTTTTACCACATCTTCACATACACTTCCAATGGACAGAAAAGAGATGGGTTCCGGAAAGACCTACGAGCGGGGGGCAGAAAGGCGCGAGAACCTCCAAGCAAGAGGCCAAAAGGACGCAAGGAGGCTGCCAAGGTCGGTTAACGGACCCTTCGCTTGCGTTCCCCCTGGTCCTCCTGCGCCTCTTGCATGGCACGCTCCGTGTCCTCGAGACGCGCTTAGCGCTTGGCTGTTACCTCCGACTCGTATCGCCGAACGGCGTCCATCCAGGTAAAACCGGCCGGAACGTTCTGCTGCAGGCAGTAGTAGTCCCAGACGGCACCGGACGGCAGAGTCTTGGCCTCTTCCAGCAAGGCCAGGCGGCCCGTCAGATCGCCTTCAGTCTCGAGCCGGCGCAACTGCGCGGTTGGCTCCAGAAGGGCACGCAGGAGAGCTTTCGACATTGCTCGGGTCCCGACCACCCAGGCGGCTATGCGGTTGATCGTCGCGTCGAAGAAGTCAAGTCCGATGTGCGTGCGGCCGAGGTAATCGCCGCGTACCAACTCGGCAGCAAGGCTATCGAGGTCGTCGCTCAGAACCACGACGTGATCGCTGTCCCAGCGCACGCCGCGGCTTACGTGGAGCAGGATCTCAGGCAGGAACGTCAGGACCGAGCTGATTTTGTCGGCAATCGTCTCGGTCGGATGATAGTGTCCCATGTCAAGGCACAAGAGTTTCTTGCGGCTGGCTGCGTACGCGAGATAAAACTCGTGAGATCCAACCGTATAACTTTCCACTCCGACGCCGAACAACTTCCCTTCAACAGCGTCGAGGTTCTGACGGGGATCTATCGGTTCGGCAAAAATCCTGTCGAGGGATTCAACGAGGATCTCCCTGGGACCTCGACGATCGACCGGCGTGTCTTTATAGCCGTCCGGGATCCAGAAGTTCGTGACGCAGGGTGTTCCCAACTCCCGCCCGAAAGCGGCGCCCACCCGCCGGCAGGCGATTCCGTGCTCTATCCAAAAACGTCGGACATCCTGGTCTGGATGAGCCAGAGTGAAACCCGAGGAAGCCTTGGGATGCGCGAAGTACGTCGGGTTGAAATCCAATCCAAGCCCGATCGCCTTTGCCCAGTCGGTCCAGCGCCGGAAATGCTCCGGGGCCAGTTCGTTGCGTTCGGCACGGCGGCCCGTGAACTCGGCGTAGCTCGCATGAAGGTTGAACCGGTGTTTACCGGGTATCAGCGAGAGTGCCTTCTCCGCGTCACACCGCAGTTCGTCGGCCGTGCGAGCTTTGCCCGGGTAATTCCCCGTCACGGCGAGCCCCCCGCCGATATCACTGCCCGCATTTTCAAAACCCCCGACATCGTCCCCCTGCCAGCAATGCAGCGAGATCGGGATGTCCGCCAACCGGCGCAAAGCGCTGCCGGCATCGACACCCATCTCGGCATACCGATCCGCAGCAAGGCGGTAGGCTGCCTCAATGTGCTCAGTCTTCATCGTCCAGTCCTTTCTTTCTTCTTACGCATTTCCGACCAGACCGTCGCAGAAACGAAATACACCACTGAAAACAGGATGAACGCGGTCGTATAGGCGTTGAAGGTTACTCTACCCTGGAAATGCGCGATGCCCGTTCCCAGACAGGCGACAAGACTGAGGACGGTCAACAAAGGAATAAGAATTTTCACCTTCTCACCCTCTTTTCGAATCAGCAACCCGCTGAAGGACGACGTAACTTATCAGGGCAATGAAGTACCCGGGCAGCCAGCGAAAATAAAGATGGAACGGCATGAAATAACAGACGACAAGCGTCCCAACCCAGACAATTGCCGCGTTCCAATTCAAGAACCAGCGCTTCTTCTCCGCCTGGTATTGCGTGATTCCCAGCCACGGGAGGATCCAGTGTTCCGCAAAGACAACCGCCCCGATCGGCATCAGGACCAGCCCGTAAATGGCGACGTAGTCCAGGAGCTTGAGAAAGAAGACCGGGAAACAGGCGAGCACGGTCGTGGTGGCGCCGGCGATGAGGGTTACTTTCCAGCGGGGCCAATTCGGCGTTGCGATCTGCAATGCGAGTCCCGCCCGGTAGAGCGTCGGGTTGGCCGTGGTCCACCCGGCCAAGAGCACCGCGGTAACGCCGACGAGTCCTGCCGCGCGATAGGCCATCAAACCCGGGTCCATCACCCGGTCGGCGGCAGCCACCATGACGCCTGAACAAATCCACGCAAGCATATGGCCAGGGTACATTCCGAACGCGGAGTAAAACCCGTAGGTCCACTTCTTGGCGTAACGAAAAAGCGCCAGGTCGGAAAGCCCAACGTGCATTGCCAGGTTGGCGAACCAGGCGAAAAACAGGATGTGCCACATCCCGAACTTTTCCTGCCCGGGGTTCGGGATCCCATTCCAGATGCGGGTCTTCGCAATCTCCCACAGGTTGCTCAGGTCCTGCTCGACTCCGAGCCCGGGAAGAACCGCAATCGCGCCCGTGACAAAAACAGCGAAAATCCAGGGGGAACAGACCGAGGCGAACCGGCTGAGCCTCTCGAATCCCAGAATGGCCAGGGTGGTGAATCCTGCCCCGATCAGGAAGGTGAGGATCACCCATCCGACGCTGGTTGGAAAAACAGAGTCGAGCGGAGGAACGGGGATTCCAAAGCCCAGACCAATCGCGGTCGACGAGACCGATATCATTGCCCCGGCCAGAATGCAGTACATGACCGCGTTGGCAATGTTGTAGATGAGAGTGAGGCCGGGCCCTGCGATCCTCCGCAAATACCAATAGAGTGTCAGTCGCGTGCGGACGGCGATCGGAGCACACAAGAAGGCCCAGGACAGCACGGCCAGCAGGTTACCGACCGCCAGACCGACGAGCAGGTCGACCACGCCGACGCCGTGGAGTACGAAGAAGGCCCCGATGACAAATTCCGTGGCAGCGACGTGCTCACCGGCGAAAACACCGGCAAACTTGGATCCCGAATGAAGGCTGGCCGGTTTGACTGCCTCCCGGTCAAACTCGTACAGCTGGTCCATCTTCGACACGATCTGAGACAGCGTCGAGCTCGGCATAGGCCCTATAAAATACAGGGAAACCGCCGGGAAACAATACCCAAAATAAGTGAGCAGAATCGCCAAAAGCGACCCGTGCTCCATGTATCATTGCGCGCCGGGGGGGCAGGAGGCACGGTTTATGGCAGTCAGTTCAGTTTGGCAGCAGTGGACGAATCAGCACGTGGCGATTGACCTCGGCACGGCAACCACGCAAGTTTTCGTCCGCGGTCGGGGTATCGTGCTCAACGAACCATCTCTGCTCGTGATGGAGGAGGGCAAAGATGGAGAACCGTTTGCAGTCGGCCAGGAGGCCAAGGAAATGATGGGGCGGACCCCGCGGGACTACCACGTGATCCACCCGCTCCAACGAGGCGTCATCGCTAATTTTACCGCCACTCAGGCGATGCTCAAGTGCTTCATGGCACGAGCTTTTCCCCGGCGTCGTCCCTGGGGCGCCCGGGTCGTCATTTCTGTTCCGGCCATGGCCACGCCTGTGGAAACGCGTGCATTCCGGGAAGTAGTCAGTGCGCTTCCAGGCGTCCGTTCCGTCTCGATGGTTCCCGACCCGCTGGCAGGCGCACACGGCGTCGGCTTGCCGGTCGGCAGACCCACCGGGTGCATGCTGGTCGATGTCGGGGCCGGCACAACCGAGGCTTCCGTCTTGAGCAAGGGCGGCATCGTTATCAACCGCTCGATCCCCGTGGCCGGCAATGCGATGGACGAGCGCATCATCCAGTACCTGCGGAACCGATACAACCTCATCATCGGCGACCGCACCGCCGAGGAATTGAAAATTCGCGTCGGGTCGGCCAAGCCACTGACTAAAGAACTGACTTACCTCGTTACCGGGCACGATCTTAACCACGAACTGCCGGGAACGATCGAGGTACGCACCAACGAGGTCTATGAAGCGATTTCTGGAATCGTAAACAATATTCTCGACCTCGTCTGCCGCGTGCTCGAGCTCACCCCGCCCGAGCTTTCCGCCGACATTCTGGACCGGGGAGTCGTCCTGACGGGCGGCGGGTCAATGCTCCGCAACCTGGACGAGCTGATGGCTGAACGGCTCGGGCTGCCAGTCACAGTCGCGAGCGAGCCGCTCAAATCAGTGGCATGCGGCGCCGCGGAAATGATGGGAACGACCGAGGCCGAGCTCGAGTTTGGCCTGCGTGCACCTCGCCCGGCCGAAGTCCTGTAGACGGCCAGAACGGTGCCGGACACCAGGGACCTCAAGGACCTCAAGGACGAAAGAGTCGCCTTTCGTCCTTGGTGTCCTTGAGGTCCGGGATCCTGCCAGCCTCGCGCTCAAGGTCCCAGATAGGCCGGGCTGTCCATCGGGCACTTGGAGTCGAACAGTGCAACCCGTTCCGCGTAACTCAGCGGACGGCTTTCCACCCCGGTCGGTTCGGCCCATGCCCAGGCGAGAGCTTCCAGGCGGCGCTCCATTTCATCCGGAATAATCCCTTCAACCGCTAATTCGCCTCGAAAGCCGATGGCGTTGAACATCAGCAGTTCTACTTCCGAATCCAGAACGGTATGAAAGTCTGAGACTTCGAAACTGGGGATCAGGCTGTTGACCATCTCACTGAATTTGAGCCCGGAGCTTGACACGGAGCGCACGTAGACATTCTTGAAATAGAGGTACTGCCTGGGCCTCTCTGCTTTTGGGAACTGCCGGCCGAAGGTTGCCTTGGCCTCCTGAACCGCCTGGCTGTACCGCTGGCCGTCGACGTTTCCCGGCTGGGTCACGACCCGAACCGGTTGTCTTCGGGTCTCATTAGGGGTCTCGAGAGTCCTGGCCTGGTCCGAGTAGGCGAGGAATATCGCGGCACAGAGGTAGATAGTCGACAAAAAAAGGCCGGTGCGGGCGAACGTGACAGACTGACGCCAGTCCGTCGCTGAGAAGAACATCCCGATCCCAGCATAAACACGGTATAGCAGCCCTCCAAGTCCGGCCAGGACAGCCAAAGTTCCCAGCGACAAAAGGACATAGGGAAGGAAACTCCCCCGTTTTCGGAGATAAAACAGGTAGCACTGGTAGGCGATGCAGGAAACCAGAACCACCAGGATGCCGAATACCAGACCGCGCAACGGCCGTGATTCGATCAGTTGCCACGGCGGCAGAATCGTCAATCCAAATCCGACAATCAGGGAGAGAATAGCGGTCCCCCGTGAGAAGACCTGCCAATCACCCGCCTGTTCCAGTTCATCCCACGCTTCGGTACCTTCTTCCCAAGCTGGTTCGTCGGGAATCTCCTGCTTGCCAGCAGCCGTGGACGATCCGGGTGGTTCCTCCGCCACTTGCGCAACGGGGGCGGAAATCATGGGTTCGATCGGATGGTATTTGGCAAGGACCAGTCCACAGGCAGGGCATTGGCCCAGGGTCAGAAGCTCGTCTCGTGCATCCCGCGCCACGTAGCCACACTTCGGACATCCAGCTTGTGGCGGGGTCGACTGACTCTGCTTCGCTGCCGCCTGACTGGCTTCCGCAGGTTCCTGCTTCACCGGAGGCGGTAAAGGTGGCGCCGCCGAGGTGGGATCACCTGCAGGATTGCCTTCGACCGGTGCGCTCTGTTCCGGCGGCGAAAGTGGCTCCGGCTTTGCCGCCGAGGAGCCTTCCCCGTTGGTCCGTGCACGGCGGACCCTGCAGTCAGCACCGGTCTTCTCAACCGCGGCCTTGAGAGCGGTTGCGCTCTGGAGGTCCAGATTCCGCCAGAGAACGAGACGAACACCCGAGAACAAGGAAGAGGCTTCGGTTGGTTGGATGCGGAGCAACTCGGCAAGACGATTCTTGACCTCTGCCGGGTCCCGCCCTTCCTGGGTCTTGCCCTCAAAGACAATCATGTAGCTTTCGGGCACTGGCTCATCCCCCTGACACTCGGCCTAGCCGATAACGGTGGAGTGTATATCCAATTTCGCCGAAAACGAACAGATTCTGTGCATTTTTTAGAGTGTCCAGCCCGAACGATAAATCGGCGTAACCCAGTCGTTAGCCGGTGGATAGTTGGTGCACCGCATGCCCGGTCCGTCCCACTCCAGTCGCTGTCCGGTTATAACCGCGATGACACCCATCAGGATGCTCTCCACCATCGGGGATACAGCCTCGAAGTTTGCACTCGGCATGGGACCACCTTTGCAGGCATCAAGCCAGTCGCGTTGGTGTCCTTTGCTGCGGGGCAAAGACCGGGGCGGACGCCGGTACTCGCGCATGGCGGTTTCCGGGATGATCCGGGGAGTGCCCCCCCAACCCGGGCACACGATTTTCCCCTTGTCTCCGATAAAGAGAATCCCGTGCCCGTCCCCCGGGAATTCTCGCCCCTTTTCCAGCTCGGCGGGCCGCTCCGGCATCAACCCGCCGTCGTACCAGTACAATTTGACAGGGGGCATCGTCCCACGTTCCGGAAATTCAAAAGTCACGATGCTGGCTTTTGGAAAGGAGTCTTTGCCCGGGGTATCGCGCCTGGCCTGGACGCTTGTCGGATGGACGAGTTTCAAAGCCCAAAAGGCTGGATCCAGATGATGACAAGCGAAGTCACCGAGAACGCCAGTCCCGAACTCGTGCCAGAATCGCCAGACACCGGGGTGGTAGAAGGGATGATAGGGTCGATAGACCGCGGGTCCGATCCAGAGGTCCCAATCCAGCCCTTCGGGCACGGGCGGCGTCTCAACAGGCCTGGTTCCGGGCGCCCGGTAATAGCTTGACTTTGCCCAGCCATGGACCTCGCGGACCGACCCGATGGCCCCGTCCCAGATCCACTCGCAGGTCAGCCGAATCCCTTCCCCGCTGTGTCCCTGGTTTCCCATCTGGGTAGCAATCTTCGCTTCCCGCGACGCTTCAGTGATTTTGCGAACCTCGGAAATCTTGTGACAGAGCGGCTTCTCGCAGAAAACGTGCTTGCCCGCCCGGATAGCCGCCATTACGGCAATCGCATGGGTGTGATCAGGGGTTGCCACCAGGACCGCGTCGATTCCCTTCTCTTTGTCGAACATCTGCCGAAAATCGGAGTACTGCGCAGACGGTTTCGGCTTCTCGCCCGGTCGCTCCGCCTCGTACATTTCTTCGATGACACGAAGGGCGCCAGTCCGACCCGCGCTGCGGCGCTCCCCTCGGGGTTTCGTTTCGCGGCTGGGGTCCGCGATCGCAACTATCTGGGTATCCGGCTCCTGCAGAAGCCCCTTCATGTCCCCGATCCCCTGGCTACCGGCCCCGATCAGCGCGATGTTGATGCGGTCGCTCGGAGCGAGATAACCACGCCCCCCGATCACATAGCGCGGCAGGATGGTTATTCCGGCCACGCCAGCCGAGGTCTCCAGGAACCGTCGTCGGGAGTACCGCCGAGCCTCGTGCATTGTCTTATTCATGCGCCGATTCTAGCCATGGACAGCCAAGGACCACAACCGGAAACCTGCGCTGCCTTTTCAGAGGCGCGCCACGGGGCGAGGGTGATGCATGAGGTCGGAGAAGTGCGTTCGGCCCACAGGTATTGACGGACTTGTTATGGGCTGATGTCGTGCGGAGGGCGAGATCGAATGGAGCCGCGCACGAAAGAGGCTGTCGAGAAAGTTCTTAAGGCCTGAAAGGCCGGCACATATTAGCCCAGGGCGAAGCGCTTTGTGCGCAGCCCTGGGTCTAAGGTAGAGGCGGAGACAAGCCCTGAAAGGGCG
>CAYQYP010000344.1:0-8014 GCA_964421755.1 uncultured Acidobacteriota bacterium | reverse complement strand
GTTGACGCCCCGGACGTGCCCCACATTTATCTCCCGCTATACCAGCGATCTGGCCTCCGCCTGACCGTGTTTCTACGGACCGCCGGAGGTGCAGCGTCGTGGGAAGAGCCGATCCGCGGTGAGATCCAGGCGATCGATTCCGACCTGCCGGTCTTCGCAGTTCGGAGCCTTGAGGAGATGGTGGAACGGTCGCTGTCCCAGCGACGGTTCGCCGTCTTCGTGGTGGGGGCGTTTGCTGTCGTCGCGCTCGTCCTGGCCGGCCTCGGCATCTACGGGGTGGTCGCGCTCACGGTTTCGTACCGCGCGCAGGAAATGGGCCTGCGGATGGCCTTGGGAGCCCAGCATTCCCACATTATCGGCCTGGTCCTGCGCCAGGGACTGGCTCTGACCGCATGTGGGATCGGCGTGGGCCTGGCGGGTGCTGCCGGGCTGACCCTCGCAATCCGAGGTATGCTGTTTAACACGAACCCATTGGACCCCCTCACCTTCGCCTGTATCGTGGCCATGCTCACCGTGGTGGCCTTGATCGCCTGCTGGATTCCCGCGCGACGGGCGGCCAAGGTCGATCCAGTGGTGGCGTTGAGATGCGAATGAAACCGCTTGATTGTTGAGCCGCGCGGCCGACGATGTCGTCAGCACCTGGTAGCGACCCGTGGGGGGCACACGGTGTCGAACCGAGTGCGGACCGAGGGTCGACCGAGGCCATCAATTCGTGGTTTTTTCCCGGGAAGAATTGCTCGGTTGAGCATCACTTTCCAACTGTGCCACTTTTTGTGTCACTTTTTTCGTCGCACATGACCGATATCAACACTTCTGACCGTAATTCCTGTAAACCTTGGAAATGATCTCAAAGGCTCGTATGACGCGGTTTTCAGCCTCAAACTCAGGTACAACGCAGATCGGGGCCTTTCGGCCCCGATCTGATTTGTAATCAGTAGGTTGGAGGTTCGATTCCTCTCGCCAGCTCCAGCTAACTGGAGTTTTACCAATCACTTAGCCGGCCTTAGGTTTTCGCCCTTTTTGAAGTGTGTGACTTTTTGTGTCACTTTTTAAAACGGTGTCGAGGATTTTGATCGCCCGGGTTCGATGATCGGGGCGCAAGGTGGGAGTAACGCTGGGCAGAAAATTGGCCAGGTCAGTGAGGACCGGCGCGACTGGCTCTCCGCTTTTGTTCACGAGCACAAGCTCCGGTTGAAGGTGTTCCCGGAGATGGGTGAAGGACCGGTGGGAGTGCGCGATTTGCCATTCGCTGTAGCCGAGACGCCCGAGCGCTATGTGGAGGGGAACTACTGGACGGCAGTGGCTGGGCGAACAGGAGGCCTGGCGTTTCTGAATCGCGGGACGATGGGAGCGGTGCGGGAGGCAGACGAGGCGTTTTCGCTCCCCTTGGCCCACGCAATGTACTACGTCTGGGGAACTCGGATGCTGCGCGGCCGGCACGGCTATGAGTTCGCGCTCCGTCCTTTCGTGGGGGAATGGCGTCAGGCCGATCTTCATCGCGCGTGGCAGGAAGTCGACCTTTCCGGGCGGCCCGTCGGGACTACGCCCGGTAGGCGCGAGTTCGGTCCCTGGCAGTTCCGGACGTTCGTCCTCGAACGGAAAGTGAAGGCAGCCAGGCGTTAAGAGGTGAGTGGTCTGCTCGGGCGCAGGAATAGAGTTTTGGGAGAGCGGCGATAATCCCAAAGTCGGGAAGTAGTTGAACGTGGTTAGATGCCCCCCACACGTTCCGGCTCCCCTGTCCGAGGATGAAAAACCTCAAACGGAATTGGACCATGAAGGCAGCCAGCATGGTGATCAATGTCGGCTCGCTGTTCGACCGCGGCGTTCGTAGTGCGCAACGGGGCAGGCATCGGGACAATCCTTGCCGCCATTGGGGTGCTGGCGATCGCCGCCTCGATCATCGTTCTCATCGTGCGGAGTACCACGAAAGCGAACCGGACAAAGAAAGATATCTGGGTGGCGACGGCCGGCTTCACAGTCACAGAGGGGGCAGCGAACCTTTGCCCGGCTTACGGCAACCGGGCAGGAGTTTTGCCTTGTAGCTCGCTGGGCCGATGTAGAAATGACTGTAGGGCAAGCCCGGAGAAGGAGAAGCGGGAAGCGCTGGCTCTCATCTTGCGCCTAAGCTGGAATTCTTCGCTTTATAGCCGCAGGTCAGCCAGTTTTCTCGTAAAGCCTCGCGTCAGGAAGAGGAGATAGACGAGCCCAATACCCATCCATAGGGCGCCCAGCAGGAGCGCCAAGCTGGAGAGACTGCCCCAAATGGCAAGACAGACGGCAAACGCGAGGAACGGCAAGACCAGGTTGGGGACGATCTGTTTCGCCTGCTTTTGTCTCAGAGTAAGGAAGTACAGGCGCCAAACACACAGATTGACGGTCATGAATCCTAAGAGAGCGCCGAAGTTGACCAACTCCGCGGCCTCCGAGTAGCGCAGGGCGAGAGCGCCCAACAAGTGGATTGTACCCATCAGCAGCACGCTGTAGATCGGGGTCCCCAACCGAGGATGGATGTAGCCGAAGACCCGGTACGGCAACAGCCCATCCCTGCCCATTCCGTAAAGAAGCCTGGACGCGCTGGCCTGTCCGGTGATAGCGCTCGCGATTCCCCCGACGAGGAGAACGAAAGAGATGGAGTAGAACAGGACCTCGCCACCGATTCGCTTTCCGACATCCATGAAAGCGGTCTCAACCGGCGAAAACGCTCGGAAGTCGGGCCATACCATTTGGCCCAGATAACTCTGGAGGATGAAAAGCGCACCCGCGATGAAACAGACTAGAACAGTGGCTCGCCAGATGTCGCGTCGAGGATCCTTCGCGTCCTCTGAGAGCGTCGAGATCCCGTCAAAGCCAAGGAACGAGAGAGAGGCCAGAGAGGTGGCGCCCATGATCGCCCCGAGAGAAAACTCCGCAGGGTTGTAAAAGGGCCTCATCGACAGGAGGGTGCCTTCACCCACGCCTGCCGACAAGGCGCGGAGCGCCATGATCACGAACCAGGCGAGCGACCCGATCATGATCGCGTTCAGCAATGTATTGGCCCGGGCAGTGACTTTGATGCCCCGCAGGTTGATAGTGGTGATCACGGCTGCCGCGAGAATCACCCAAACCGCGTAGGGAACTTGAGGGACCAGCTTATTGGCTGTCAAACCGACGAAAATGACACTGAGTAGAGGAATGAGGATGTAGTCGAGTATCATGCCCCATCCCGCGAAGTAACCGGCATGGGGGTGCAGTGCCTTGGACGCGTAAGTGTAGGTCGAACCAGCGTCGGGGAACGCGGCTGCCATCCTGCCGTAACTGATGGCGGTCAGGCTCATCGCCACCAAAGCGATTCCGTACACGAGCGGGAGATGCCCCAGGGATTTGACGGTGCCGATGCCGAACATCGAGTAGGGGGCCGTGGGGCCCACGAAGGCCAGGCCGAACAAGACCAGGTCCCAAAGCGACAGCACCCGCTTAAAACCAGGTCGGTCTGTCCTTGTCGCTTCTTTCTCGTCGGTCCCAGGATGCCTCATGTCTCGAGCCCGCGTTGCCGATGTCCGTCCGTGCCTGTTCGTGTTCGTCCGTGTCCGTCCGCGTCCCACCGCTTCGGTCGAGGACCCTCGGTGAGATCAATAGTCGAGAGCCCCATCGATGCTCATGGCTTTGAGCTTGAAGGCGACAGTGATACGACCTTGGCCTTCCCCGCTCGAGAAGATCAGTTCTTTGTCCTCCGCGTCAAACACCGGCCGACCGTCGACCGTGCGGGCGAAGACGAAGAGCGCCAGGTGATCGGCCCTCGTCTCCGGCGCCACAAAGTCCAGCAAGTCGGCCACGCGCCCCCGGTTCTTTCTGGATTCCAGGCGTGTCGAGGCACGCAACAGGGCCAGGGATGTGCCCTGGAAGCGGCGCATGGAGGGGCCGAAGACGGCCAGGACAATCCGATCGGCCGGCTGGACGAGTCCAAGCTCGGTCGCCGGATCTCGCTCCGCTCCGTTGATCAGGCGCAGGCGATAGAGAGCCTGCCGGACGTGCATTGACGAAAACCAGGAAACCCGGAACGACTCAGCGGGACCGCCTGTCCGGGGGGCGGGCTGGTTCCCGGCCGGGTTGTCCTTCGTGTTCCGGGGATCGGCCGCCGCCCTGCCGATGCCGCTGCCGTACGTGCGGCAACAGTTCGAGTGCTGCCCCGCGTCATCGGTGTCACCGGAGGACGTCGGGGAGGCGGGGCTTACGGCCAGCCGGGGGACGACCGGAATCCAGGCTTTCGACCACGGCGAATCCGTCAGTACCTGGAGGGCTTCCTCTTCGGTCCATTCGAGGTAGGACTTCTTAGCCCACTTGTCTTTGCCCGGCACGAAGTCGGCGAGACAGACAATGAGCAGGAGGCACAGCACAAGGTGACGTCTGCTACGCGTTCGCACCGTCTTCATTTGGCCACCCCGCACCATCGGCAGACGAAAAGCAGCAGTGTGTGAGCCGCCGCGACGAGCGAATCGATGTCGACGTATTCGTCGGCCGCGTGCGTGTTCGCCCCCCGCGCTCCCCAGTAGACGGAGGGAATCCCGAAAACCTGCTGGAAAAGGAACATGTCTCCGGGTCCCTCGATCCCTTCTATGGCCGGCGGCTGACCGAGCACGCTCGTGGCGCAGGCGGACAGCTCGACCACCAGGGGGGAGGAGACCGGGGTGTCGCATCCAGGCAGCCAGCGCGTCGGAAACTCGATGACTGGAGCGAGTCCGAAGAGCTCGGGAGCTGAGCCGACCACTTCATTCATCCAGGTTGAGAACTGGCCGTCGACCTCCTCCCGGGTCTCCCCGGGCATTGCCTGCCAGTAGAGCTCGACGCGACAGCTTCCCGGCACCGCTATAGGTTCCTGGTTACCCCACGGCCCGGTAGAGATTTTAGTCACCGAAACCGGCACCGGGTCGGCCGAATGTCGAGCGTAAAGAGGATGGCGTGGCGCGCCTGCCCGGCGCCGCTCAGAGTACTCGCCCAACTTTGAAAGCAAGTGCTGGAGCTGCATCACCACGCCGCTGCCAAGGCCGTTTTCATCCAGTATGCCGTCCGCCGGAGAGCAGAGCTGGATGTGAGCCACACGGCCACCCCGCTGGGCAGGGCAGACGCGCAGGAAAGACGGCTCGGAGACGACCGCGGCGTCACCGTTGAACCCCGCCACCCGTCCGGCCAGCGTTCCGTTCGCACCGCCGAATTCCTCGTCCACTACGGATTCGAAAACCAGATCGCCCTCGAGCTGGATTTCGAGCTCGTGCAAAGCCTGCAGTACGAAGAGGTTCGTCGCCACGCCCCCCTTCATGTCGTTTGCCCCGCGGCCATAAAGCCGGTTGCCCTCGACTGCGGCTCCGAACGGATCGCGCGTCCAGCAGGCGCTTCCTACAGGCACCGTGTCAACGTGCCCGGAGAGAACGAGCGAACGGCCGCCCCCTCGGCCCGGGCGTCGGGCGCCGAGGTTGGGGCGGTCCGTGTAGTCCCGGCCTGCCCAGAACAGGGGATGATCGGTGACACCGTCCACCTGGTCGGGGCGATAAAGCTCGGGGTTCCAGCTGATTTCTCGGAGTCTGTTCGCCAGGTACACCTGGCATTCCTTCTCTGCTCCAGTGGGCGGGCTGTTCACCGAATTCAGCCTGACAAGGTCCGACGTGGTCCGGATCAAAACGTCGCGGTGGTCGTCAACATAATTGGCGATTCGGGTTTCGAATTCTTTGTTCACACTGGCCTCACAACCCTTTGAAAGAATCGAAGAATGCACGGCTGAGAAACGGTTTACCCTAACCCCCCTGCTTCTCCTGTCTTGTCGCTGTTCGACGCGGCGGTTCCCGCCGTCGCCGCGCGCTGGCCGGTGCTGAAAATATGCGCGAAGGGCAGAGCGAGTGCGCCGAGCAAAGAACCGTCACCACGAAACACGCAGGGCCGCAGGACCAGGTGGTTGAAGTTCTCCAACTCCCGTTCCGGGGGGAACTGCTTTCGAATACTCTCAGAGACGAGAGGCCACGCCTCGGTGATGACCCCGTCAATGACGACCATGTCCGCGTTCAGCCCCCAGACAGCATTCGCAATGCCGATCCCGAGGTATCGGGAAGCCTCGAGCAGAGCCTGTCGGGCATAAGGGTCTCCCTGAACCGCGAGGTGACAAATTTGTCGAGTCCTGGAAGCCGTTTCTTCGCCGCTTTTTCGGCCGGCCCCGGACAACTCGGCATAGCGGTCGCAGATGGCGGTGTTGGAAGCGAGAGATTCCAGACAGCCTGGACGATCCTGTCGCCCGTCTCCCGGGGAATCCGCTATGACCATCTGCCCGAATTCGCCCGCGGCATTGTGCGGCCCGCGGTGCAGGCGTCCCTCCAAAACCATCCCCATGCCGACGCCTTCATCCACCTTGACAAAGAGCAGGCTGTGGCTGGCGTGTGCCTCGGGTGCCCCCAGGCTGTACTCGACGAGCGCGGCCGAGCGGATGTTGTTCTCGACGTAGACCGGAATTCCGAGGCGTTCCTGCAGGTATGCGCGCACCGGGATTCCGTTCCACGATGCGTGACTGCCGACCTGGAGTACCCCGGCTTCGCTGTTGACGATGCCGCGCACGCTGACCCCGAGGCCCTCCAGCCTTTCTGGCCCGTATTGCTGGCTCAGTGATTCATAAGCTTTGGCCAGAGTATCCAGGGCCTTCAGCGGAGAAGCGGGGGTGCGGAAGGTCTCGGAGGCGATAGCCCTGCCTTCGACGGTGCCCACGGCCACCCGGGTCTCCCAGTTTTGGATTTCCGCGCCCACCGCGCAGAAGTGACTGGCATCGAGCCGGAGCAGGGTGCCGGGGCGGCCGCCAGTGGAGTTCTCAACGCCCTGCTCAGTGAGAAGCCTTTCCTGCATGAGCACGGCAACAATGCGGGAGACGGTCCCTTCAGACAGACCCGTGCGGCGGGCGATGTCAGCGCGAGACAGTTGCCGGAAGCGACGCAGCAGTTGCAGAACCAGTGCCCGGTTCACACCCCTGACCTCCTGTGGCGCCAATCCTTTTCCGCGGCTTGCTAAGACTCCATGCATAGTGCCTGCTGCAGATCCTTGCCGTACCCAAGTAAGTCTATCCCTGCTCGTTTGCAATTGAAACAGAAAAAGAGTACCGGGTACTACGGCTTATCGTTAAAAACCGCTTGACTGACTTGATAGTCGGCAATAGACTTCCGTTCAGACCAAAGTATGTTTGGCGCAAGCTTTCGTGCGACGCGAAAGTAATTCATTGCTGAAGATCTTGGTTCTCGACGGAGAGAGCAGGAGGAACCATGAAAGGCCATCGGTTAGCCGCAGTTATCATCCTGGTGTTGGTCGCTTGCCTCTTCACGGCAGGCGGGCTGGCTCAGACCTCACTGGGAGGAGTGAAAGGAGTCGTGACGGATTCGTCCGGAGGGGTTGTTCCAGGGGCGGGAGTTACCCTAAAAAACCTTGACACGAACCAGACGCGCACGACGGTGAGTAACGACGTTGGGATTTACGCTTTTCCAAGTGTGCCTGCCGGTAACTACACCGTGACAGCAGAAATGACCGGCTTCGCAAAGTTCGAAGGAAGACTGGTCCTTCGGGTTGGGCAGGAAGCGACGGTGGACATTCGACTGGCGGTGGGGACTCAGTCCGTCGAAGTCACCGTGGCCGACTCGACCCCGGTCGTGGAAACCTCGACCTCGACTTTGTACGACATCAAAGAATCGGATCGGATCGAGACCCTCCCGCTGAACGGGCGCTCGATAGCGACCTTGTTCTCTCTTACACCGGGGGTCAGCCGGGAGGCAGGCACCACCCAGGTTAACGGGCTCCAGCAGGGGAATGTGCAGTTCCTTGCAGACGGCGTCAGCATTGAGGACAAGTACCTTGGGGATTTCAGCCGGGTCAGCCCGGCGATGGAGGGGGTGCAGGAATTCAAAGTCGAGGCTCTGAATTCCAGTGCCCAGTACAGCAAGCCGGCAACGATCAGCTATTTGACCAAGTCCGGTACCAACCAAATTCACGGGTCCGCCTTTGAAACCTACCGGAGCAA
>CAYQYP010000343.1:0-10267 GCA_964421755.1 uncultured Acidobacteriota bacterium | reverse complement strand
GCGTGACCGGTTTGGCGTCCAACAATCCGTCAATAGTCGTCGGATTCGCCAGTTGTTCAGGCTTCCAGCTGATTACTACTAGGTCGGCGATGCCGCTGGCGGGAACCGGTAGTTCTCGAACAAAAACTGCTGAATCCCTTTGTGCGCGAGCATGGATTCTTTCAAACCGCTGGCTGTAAAGCTCCACAAACCGATTCCCGAACCCCGCTTCGGGTCGTACATCTGGGGTTAGAGCTTAAAAATAGACTTTTCCTACCTGCACATCACGCCGGCCCTCGGTTAAGCCGGGCAATTTCACCAGATGAGAGCCCGTTTCGCGAGCCGACCTCATCGGTTATATCACCGCACGGTACTTGGTCCCCCGGCCGTTGTAAGGGGAGCGGAATCCAGCCTCAAAAGGCGCTTTTTCCCGTCCGCTCTGCCCGTTGCCAGGATTCCAGTTGGGGCTCCAGTTTCAGCAGAATCCGGACGATTCTATGACGACGATCCGTCCACGCTTCTATCGCGCCGTGGGCTACGGCGCCGAAAACCAGGAGGAAGATGCCCAGACCGAGGAGACGCGGGTCATTTCCGTTGTAGACGCCAAAGGCGGTGTAGACAAACACGACTGAGCCGAGCGCCAGAGAGAGATGCCCAAGAAAGCGGATTCGGCCGCTTTCCTCTTGATCCCATCTGACAAGTTCGTTAACGAATTTCGATTCCTGCCGACTCAAGTTCTTCAGCATGGTGCTTCCTCAGTCTTGGTTGTCCTCTCGGGGGTCGTTCGGGTTGCGATCTGTGTCCCCGTCTTCGAAACGAGGCCGAACCAGTTGGTCCAGTTCCATCAGTTTCCACTCCAGGCGGAGAGATGTGGAGAGCACGGCTATCTCAGCCTCTCGTATCCGGGCCAAAATTACGAAAAGTGAGGCAGGCACAAGCCCGATCAGGCTCAGGGCGGCTACCTGAATCGAGGACGCGGGGTTGGATGCCTGGCTGGCTGTCAGCAATGCCGCTATTGCGAAGAGCAAGACGGCCGCTGACGTCAGTATTCGTGCGAGTGCCAGGTGGCTATCAAAGCGCACGACGCCTCTGATCGCTACCGAGAGGAGGGCGCCGGCGCAGAACAGGCCGTACAGCCCGGTTAGAACCAGGCCGGTCTTCGGCCAGAGGCCGTCGACACGCACGGCGAAGAAGGAGCAGACGGCCGCGCTCAGCAGGCAACTCGGGGCGCCGACAACTGCGATCAGCCACCGTCTGCTCTGGCTTAACCGTCCTTCGAGCAGACTTCTCAGGTTCTGCTCGTACCGCTCTCTGTGGGGGCCGTTCCAGCTCTCGGCCTTCAGAAGACCATCCCTCAACCCTCGATTCGATCTAGCCATGGCGTTTGGCCTCCTGATCCAAGATCCTGCGCAGGGACCGCTTGCCGTAGTGGATCCTCGACTTTACTGTTCCTGGTGGAACTCCGACAATTCCCGCTACCTCTTCCACTGAGAAGTCCTCGAGGAAGTGAAGTGTGAGCGCCTCACGTTGGTCCATCGAGAGCCGAGACAGCGCCCAGTGAATAGCCTCGGCCTCCTCGGCAGCAAAAGCCCGCTCTCCGGACGTCTCTGACGCGCAGCTCTCGTCAAGGTGCTCCTCGCGCTGCCGGTAACGGGCTCGCCAATGAGTCATCGCGGTGGCGCGGGCGATGCGATAGAGCCACAGAGGCAGCGAACGCGGATCGCGCAGTCTCCGGATGCCTCGTATCACTTTGACCCACGTCTCTTGAAGCACATCCCAGGCAATCCCCTCGTCCTCGACCAGACGTCGAATGTAGTAGAGCAGCCGGCCCTCCCATTGGCTGACGAGCGATTCCAAGGCATCTCGATCGCCAAGCTGAGCTCTCCTTACCAGCAGTTCGTCCGCTTCTCTCAAAGTAACGAGCGTTCCCTCTCCCGGATGTCACCGCCTTCGAAAAGCGGGTTCCGCACATAAGGTCGCGCAAGCCGGGGCTCTGGTTCAATTGAAAACAGGGTAACCGGAAGAAAAGGGGGACATTCTCCTTGTAACGTGCGCCGGTGGGCGCATCAGATCGTTTGGCAGGCGGAGATCTCCCAGGCAAAGGCAGCTTAAAAGAGGCAAAAGCGGTATTTTACCCGGGTTTAATTCAATGGAACGCCTGTGGGCAGACGAAAGGGAGCCATTCCTGATGTAAGAGCGTGGATCAACGAATCGATCGACCTCCGCCGGGCCGCTCCGCTCGCCGGTCCGCCGCCCTTTTGAAAAACTTCGGCAAAAGGGCAGGCTCCCACAGAACCAGGGGTTTTTCAGCGCAATCGAGTATTTAGTTTTTGCCGGTTGACCGCCTAGCGATGAATTTGTTCCCCTCGCCTAACCCAAAAACTGCGTTCTTTAGACACGGCCCCGGTCAGACGCTAAAGCGAGCCTTTCTGCTCCGTGCGCGGCTCCCTAGCGCGAATCCAGGCCAAACTGACCCACAACCCGCTTTGTAATGCTCGTGAAACAGGTGGAAACTGGAAACTGAAGCGCTGGGACGGTTCTATGAAGAACAGCTGGGTTCATCTGCCGCTATTCATGCTCCTCGCCAACTTCGCGGTTCTGGGTCAGGAGTTCAAACGATTCGAGCTCCAGCCTCTCGTAGGATTGTCCGCGACCGGGAGTATCCCTCTGAGAAGTGAGGATGGCGTCGATCACGGCTCGGTCCACGTCGGCAGTTCGTATCACCTGGGCGGGACTTTCGCTGTCTACCTGAATGAGCTGGATGCGATAGAAGCCCTGTGGCAAAGACAGTTCACCGAGGGGCGGTTGCCGGGGGAATTCGCGATTCCACTCCCTGGAGAGAGGTCACCGGCTTTCAATCTGAAAATCGACCAGATTCACTGCAACCTCCTGCATCACTATAGAATCGACGATCCCCGGGCTGCGCCGTATGTCATGGCCGGGCTCGGCGCCACCACCTACTACGTCGATAGTAACGGGCAAACTGACTCAAAGTCCCACTTTTCTTTTGCCCTGGGGGGCGGAATCAAATACTTCTTCACCAGTCGGCTCGCGTTCCGCGGTGAAGCTCGCTGGAGCCCCGTGGTGCTGTCCGCTTCCGACAGCAAGCTCTGGTGCAACGTGAGCGGTGGTGCGACCTGTTTTATCAATCTAAGGACCTCGGTACAGCACCAGGTGCACCTGGCAGGAGGCCTGATCTTCCGCTTCTAGCCCCGATTCTGCGGCAGGCTCCAAATAGCGGGCCGGTCCATATCCGGATCCGGCCCCAATTCCTTCCCGCTCCGCCCTTGCTTCACAAGATCCGAAATTCGGGGGCAGTCTGCACTGGTGCAAACGGGGAAAGAGGTGTCCCCGTTTTTCCTCTGATCTCCTCAAGGTGTCATCCCGTGGGTTTGATGTTCTGGTTAAGCCGAAAGAGGTTCGTTGGATCGTACTTCTTCTTAAGAGCAACGAGCCTCTTCCGCGCGGGGCCGTAAGCGGCCTTTACCACGTCGTCCCCTTCGTCGCTCGTGTAGTTCACGTACACCGCTTTTGCAGAGAAGGGCGCCATCGCTTCCCAGAATTTGCGCGTCCAGCGAACGTTCTTCTCAGAGTCTGCAGGATCGGTCCATCCCGATGAGATGAGGAAGTTGTAGGTCAAGTCCCGATGGGCATAAGCGGTCGCATCCCGGTCGACGCGACTGATGGCGCCGCCGCCGTTATGATCAACGAGAACCACGGTCTTACGCGAAGGCACCGTGGTAAAACAATTCAGTATAGTCTCAATGGCACCGTCGCTCAGGTCTTTCAAGAAGCTGGATTTCCAGTAGTTGTGGTGCCCAGGCAACCACAGGACGTCGGCCATGGTCTGAGCGACGCTGAAGGGCATCGGTTGGATCGCATCGACCAACGGCTGGCCGAAGTTCCTGAAGGGCTTCAATACTCGCTCTCCCTCTTCGATCGGTCCTGCGTAGCAGACGCCGATGGCCACGACAGGCTCACCATGCATCTCCTTCGGCAAGAAGGGTAACGGCGGCACGTGGAAGAGGAGGATGCCCCAGGTCAGCTCATCGGGGATTGTGTCCACGTTCTGCCGGAGCAATCGGAAGACGTCTTTCGCACTCGTCAGCGGATGAATGATCAGGCCGCCCAGGACAGTGCCGACTGGGTGAACCTGGAACTCAAAGGACGTGGCTACACCAAAATTCCCACCGCCGCCACGCAGGGCCCAGAAGAGGTCCGGATTCTGCGTCGAGCTGGCGGTTAAGAACCGGCCATCCGCAGTCACGATGTCCACGGACAGCAGGTTGTCCATAGCCAAGCCATGCTTGCGCACGAGCCAGCCGAAGCCGCCGCCCAAGGTGAGCCCGGGGATACCGGTGATGGAAACATAGCCCCCGGTGGCGCCCAGGCCGAATACCTGAAGATCGTGGTTCAGCTCACCCCAGGTAAGACCGGGTTCGGCGCGGACTGTACGTGCCGCTGGATCGATCCGCATCCCTTTCATCCCGGACAGGTCAATGACGAGGCCGCCCTCGCACACGGCGTTACCGGTCACGTTATGGCCTCCTCCGCGTACTGCTACCCGCAGTTGACTGTCCCGAGCAAAATTGACTGCGTGGATTACGTCTGCGACTCCCGCACACCGGACGATCAATGCGGGATGCCTGTCTATCATGGCGTTGAAGACTTTGCGCGCCTCATCGTAGCCTTCATCGCCTGGCCTGATCATCTTGCCGCGGAGGCCAGTTTTGAACGCTTCGACCGCTGCTTCTGTGAGCACGGTCTGCTGGTCCTCTCGCGTCGTTAACGCTCCTAAGTCTGTCATGATTACCTCCCTCCGGTTTGGACAGAAGGTGTGCTTTTGCAGCTTGAAGGTTGTCCTTATCGGGTGCTTTACTCATTAGGGTGCGCTTTTCCCCTCAATTGTCAAACTTTCCCTTCGGACGATGAGCTTCTAACCATCACCAAAAACGCGCGTATTGGGTCCCGGTTACTCGCAAACAGAACCTGGACGCCTTGACCCGCTTTCACTGGCGGCGGGTTGCGTCCCTCTCGTCTACGAAAACGAGGCACAAACGCTTCTGTCTGGTGTCCAAGGCAAGGTGACTCCATATTGCCTGCTTCTCTTCATCGCCGCCAGCAGCGTGCTTGCCGGGAAATCCGCGCAGCCCGTGCATGTCATCCCTTTTGAAATGTACCGAAACGCAGTGTGGCTGCCGGTCGGGGCCAACGGCAGCGAACCACTGTCATTCATCGTGGATTCCGCAGCAGGAAATTGTGTTATCTCCCGTGAAGCCGCAACGCGCCTTGGCCTGCACCTGGTTGAGCTAGGAGAACAGAGGAATGTCGGTCCAGCGGAAAACAAGGTGCAAATGGCCGCCTCTCCGAATGTGGTCTTTACCGTCGGTGGATCGACGGTAACAACTCACGGGATTGTCCTCCCGTTTGACTTGCCGAGCGAAACCTGGGGAAAGCGGTTCGACGGCGCACTCGGGTATCCATGGCTGGTCAAATATGTGACCGAAATCGATTACGATTCACGGCGCATCCTGC
This sequence comes from uncultured Acidobacteriota bacterium, assembly GCA_964421755.1. GTDB lineage: Bacteria > Acidobacteriota > UBA6911 > RPQK01 > RPQK01 > CAVUUN01. The sequence continues at coordinate 4,753 of CAYQYP010000343.1, read as the reverse complement.
TTTATGACCCGGACACGTACGAGCACGATGGAGTGGGAACCGTCCTGCCGCTGCGCCCCGGCGCTAAATACCCTGTGGTCCGGGTGAAGGTCGGACTGCCCAACGGGACGATGATCGAGGGAGACTTCGGGATGGATACGGGAGGGACCACCTCGGTGATCTTCAATGCCCCCTTTGTGCGACAGCATGACCTGATCTCCGCCGGTCGGGAATACGTTCCTCGCCTGATCGACAGCCCGCATGTTGTAGTCGGCGGGACAGGACGCCGTTTGCTCGGCCGGGTTCCCTTTGTGGAACTGGGCCCCTTCAGGATCGACTCCCCGGTCGCCGGATTTGTCCACGCCGAGGCCGGATCTCTCTCGGAGGGCAATGTCTCAGGCTTCCTCGGGTCCAACCTGCTGCACCGCTTCAATATTGTCTTTGATTACAGCCGGGATCGGGTAATTCTGCGTCCCAACTCCCACTTTCAGGACCCGGATGACTACGATATGAGCGGAATGGGAATCCGGGCGCGAGGTTCCGATCTGGGCGAATTCTATGTTCACAGAGTGCTCCCCGACTCGCCGGCGGAAGCCGCGGGCGTCGAGGCCGGGGATCTCCTGGTCGCACTTGACGGCCGGCCAACGACCGGCCTTCGCCTCGAGGATGTGACGCGCCTGTTCACCCAGGCCGGTGCGGAGCGCGAAGTAACCTTGTCGCGCAACGGCCAGCCGCGAAAGGTCAAACTCCTCCTGAGGAAGCTACTGTGACCAGGTCCTCGGGGTTGTCAGGTGTTTTCAGCAGGAATGGCGGAATCGCGCACATGAACACGGCCCGTGTCACGCGCCTGGATCCGCACTTCCCCAGGTAGTGAGCTGCCTGGCCCCCGCCCATCGAGAAGCCCACCACTGTTGGGAAGCAATCGCGCCCGGCCTGGTGACTGGCGCGATTGATCAATCCGCCGGGGTGTGTTAAGAGCAAGAGCATGAAAGCGACCTTGACTCTTTCCCTTGTGCTCGCCTCCCTGGTTCTGACCGTTGTTTTCCACGTCCCTGCGCCTGCAGCCGCAGTTCAGCAGGGAGGTGAGGACGACGGCTCGTGGGCTCCGCTGTTCAACGGCCGGGATCTCGATGGCTGGACCGTCAAATGCAAGCCGGAGGACAGCGACAAAGGGTTCTGGCGGGTGGACAATGGGACCATCCTGGCCGACTCGATCGGCCGCAAGGGCCATGACTATGTATGGTTGACGACAAACCGCGAATACGGCGATTTCGTCCTCCGCCTGGAGTTTCAGGCCTACCGGAGCAGCCCCGGCAACAGCGGGGTGCAAATCCGCAGCCGTTACAACGAGACCGAACGGTGGCTGAACGGCCCTCAGGTCGATATTCATCCGCCCGGACCCTGGAGAACCGGCATGATGTGGGACGAAACACGGGGGAACCAGCGTTGGATCTACCCGGACATCCCAAAAGACAAGTGGGTCGACGAGACAATGTCCAAGCCGGCACGGATCTTCCATTACGGAGAAGAAGGCGATGCCTGGAATTCCCTCGAAATCTCGGCCAGAGGGACTCGTGTGACGGCGGTTCTCAACGGCGTTGTGATAACCGACTACGAAGGCAAGGGCGTGCTCGACGACGAACTTCACCAGAAGCTCCAGGTCGGGCGAAAAGGAGTGATTGCTCTGCAGATACACACCGGCGACGAGCTTCGCATCCGGTATCGCAATATCCGCATCAAGGTTCAGGACTGAGAACGGCGTCCGATTTGGTGTCCATCACCGTGTGAGCAATTTTGACCAGGGGGGTGAGCGGTACTGGACTGACACGTTGAATGGCACGCGTAATATCGTAAGAAAGCGGTTGGCATTCGATCAACCGTTAGAAATTCTGGCATTCGATCAACCGAGCATAAGTGGAGAGCGCGACATGGCTGGGAAAAGCACGGCACTGTTGGGTATTTACACGAATTACTTAGGCGCGATGAGCGCTGTCAATGTCTTGAAGGTGGCTGGATTTCGGGAATCAGAAATGCGCATTGGATCTCTCACGATTCCCGGATTGGATCCCTTTGCCGTCGCCGATTCTGTTTGGGCGGCGCTTGCAGATAGTGGGTATGGCGCGGGTGGAGCAAGAGGCGGAATAGTCGACCCGCTGATCGGCATGGGGATATCCGAACACGAGGCCAAGCGCTATGAACTCCGAGTAGAAGAGGGCGGAATCCTCCTCTCGGTGCATTCGGGCAAATCGGGGTGGATGAGGCGTGCCACGGACATTCTGGAGAGGACGGGAGCGGAGGATATCTCGTCAGCCGGAAAGGCCGGCGCCAACTGACGTCATAAGCGATACCCCCTCACACTTCACGACTGCGCCGATGGGACCTCATCGCGACCTAAAATTATGACTGCAATTGGGAGGCAATCCGAACGGGCGGTAATCCGGTGACAGGGCTTCAATTTGCAGTTTGCCGTCTGTCCCGGTTCAACAGAATTTTCAATTTTCAGTTTTTCTCCGACTTGGCATCGCTGCCACGAGAGTATGGGGAGAGTATGGGGACTGTCCCCGGTACGTTCCGCTGCCACGAGAGTATGGGGCCTGTCCCCGGCACGCTCCTTCACAACACTCTTTCGATGTGAGGAATGGGCGTCCGGCCGCTGTCTGGTAGTCCTGACCGTAGACCTGCTAAGCTGTTTCACAACACGCCTCTTCGTCGAAAACTTCCGAAAAATAAGGAGCCAACATGCGAATGCTACTGATAGTAAAACTGCCCCATGGGCCGTTCAACACGGCGGTCAAGGACGGAACGGTGGGTCAAAAGATGAAGCGGATCCTAGACGAAACCAAACCCGAGGCTGTCTACTTTACAGAGCAGAACGGACGGCGCGGAGCCGTCATGGTTGTCAACCTGGAAGACCCCTCCCGGATACCGTTTTATGCTGAGCCTTGGTTCTTGAATTTCGAGGCCGACGTTGAGTTCCGAGTGGTCATGCGCCCCGAGGATCTCGCCAAGGCGGGCTTGGAGGATCTCGGAAAGAAGTGGGCTTAGGCCAAGAACCAAGAGGGTACCCGGCTGAGGGGAGACGAGCCAAGAGTCCTTGTACCATCCCTCGACATCGGCCGGCCGTCACTTGCCGCAACTGACCGCAAGGCTTGAGGATCTAGTTGCAAAAGTCTCAAGAAGTGAATAGTTTAGGCAGACCTCCGGTTAGTTGTAGGTCCTTTCGCGGATGTGTTGAAAACCGATGGTGGGTGCCGTATCTGAAGGGCGTGTTGCCCAAGTCATTTTGGAGTGCGGCGGCAGAAGGAATTCGATGCCTTGGGAGAATTCCTGGCGACGCCGCTTTTCCCTGTCCACGATCTGGCCGTTGCTCGTGGTCCTGCAGCACAAAGGATTGCGCGGCCAAAGCGGCGTCGCCTGAGTCCTGATAATACATCGGCCTCCCTCTGCCGCCGCACTGCTCCAAAAAACTGCCGGCAACCGTCGTCACCGCAGTCTTGCCTTTGGGCAACACGTCCCTGAACTCTTAGCTGGTGCAGGGGTGGTCCCGCCCCAGGTGCTGATCGTAGAAGCCGAATGCCTGCCGACGGTTACCGCCTTCGAGGAGTAACCGGCGGCGGTGTAGCCGCCAATCGAATCCTCGGAACGGAACTTCCATGGCGCGTTCCTTTTCCGATTTCTACCCACTCCAACCTGGAAGCGCCTATTATTGAAGACCCAAATATCACTGGTTCGCAGAATTCAAACGAGAAGGAGCAAGGTATTGAGGTATCAACCACGGTCAGTCAGGGGCTACTTAACGTGTCCGCCCGGCATTGCATGCTCCATGCCGCTCGGATTCCGCGCAACACTCCTTGGCCTCGTCCTCTTCGCCCTTTGGCCCGTCCGGCTCGGGGCCCAGACCCAGGGCATCCCGGCCGACCAGCAGGAGGCTGTCAAAGCAATCGTTGAACACATCCGCGTCTTCGAGGGAGAAGCCAAGGCCGATGCGGTACTTAAGGGTTTCAATAGCCGTAGCATCGTCATCGGTCCCGTCCCCGACAATGACATTGCCGCCACCAATGCCGACACTCATGTGATCACACTCAATCCCAAACTCCTTGCGGAGATCCACCGGGCGGACGGCAAGCAGAGTTTCCGGGCCACCGCTGACTGGGCCGCCACCCTCCAGCACGAACAGGCTCACGCTCGGCAGGCTGCCAGCATGATCATCGCCTCCAACAGTAGCCTGGCTGCGGGAAAGGGATGTCCCCACGAGGTCGCGGGCTGGCGGGCGGGTTTCGAGTCCTATTACAAGTGGATCGACTCGCTCCGCAATAAGTTGGGCTCGGGCAGCCAGGCCGACCGCGAAGCGGTAGCGTTGAAACTCAGGGACCTCATCAACGGCTTCAATGAATACCGTCAGAACTATCCCCAGAACTTCGGCGCCATGCGGGTCAATGGGTGGGATCAGGTTACGACGGACCTCGACGACGCAGCGCAGGAAGTCCAGCAACTGGAAAAGGCCGTGAACGCGGCCCTCCAGGAATACGATTTCGTGGTCACCACCAAGCCCTTCGTGCAAACTGCGAAGAAGGGCGAATCCTACACCGTCTCGGCCAATCCAAAGGGCGGGGCCTTCGATACCCCCACTGCACGGGACCGTGCGAGCCTTTACACGTATGCCTGGTACGCCGACGGAGTGTCCCTGGGCTTGACGGGCCCAAGCATCACTCGAAAGGCGACCAAAAGCGAAAGCATCACCGTTCAAGTCACAGACCGCCTCGCCCGCAAGCGT
>CAYQYP010000342.1:0-2945 GCA_964421755.1 uncultured Acidobacteriota bacterium | reverse complement strand
CCAGATTCGCGCTTATCAGCTGTACCTGATCCACGAGAGGCAGGTCTCCTGGAGCCGCTTCAACCAGACTGTCTGCGCCCTGCGCTTTCTGTACGGGACCACCCTCCAGAAGGAGGACTGGATCATCAAGCATCTGCCTTTTCCCCGCAGGGAAGCCCGCCTCCCCGTGATTCTGAGCCCCGCCCAGGTTTCGACCCTGCTCGAATCCATCACCAACGACCGTCACCGGATGTTCTTTACCACCATCTACGCCACCGGGCTGCGCCTGTCCGAAGCCCGGCGCCTGGAAGTCGCCGATATCGACTCCGCCCGCATGATGGTGCGCGTGCGCCAGGGCAAGGGCCGCAAGGACCGCTATGTCATGCTCTCGCCCCGGCTCCTCGATCGGCTACGCCAGTACTGGAGAACTTACCGTCCCCCACACCTGCTCTTTCCAGGCCTTGACCCGGAGCGTCCCCTCGCCGAGCGCACTCTGCAGGAGGCGTTGCGTGAAGCGCGCCAAAAAGCCGGGCTGAGCCCCCAGGTTACGGCTCACACCCTGCGCCATTGTTTCGCCTCGCATCTGCTGGAGGCGGGCATCAATGTGCGGGTCATCCAACTGCTGCTCGGCCACGCCTCTTTGAAGACCACCGCCCGCTACACCCACGTGGCCGACACCGCCCTGGCCCAGACCGTCAGCCCCCTGGACCTTCTCCCGTGAGCGCCATGACCCGCCCCGCCCACGAAATCGCCGACGTGATCCGCCTTTATGGCCAGGAGTTTCTTCGCGTCTGGGGAGCCCAGCTCTCGGCCGCCCAGAAGGTGGCGCTCGCCGCCCTGGCCCGCTGCCGCACCGCGGCTCTCGGGGGACATCTGGAGCGCTGCGACAATCCCGCCTGCGGCCACCAGCGTCCCGCCTACAACTCCTGCCGCAACCGCCACTGCCCCAAGTGCGGCGGCCAGGCCCAGGCCCGCTGGATTCAGGCCCGACTCGCCCAGCTGCTGCCGGCGCCTTACTTCCACGTGGTCTTTACGCTGCCCCAGGGCCTGGCCGAGCTCGCTCTCCAGAACCAGCGCCTCCTCTACGGCCTGCTCTTTCGCGCCGCCGCCGACGCCCTTCGTTCCGTGGCCGCCAACCCCAAACACCTGGGCGCCCGGATCGGCTTCTTCGCCGTCCTTCACACCTGGGGCCAGGCCCTCACCCACCATCCCCACCTGCATTGCGTCGTCCCCGGCGGCGGCCTCTCCCCGGACCGAAAAGCCTGGGTCCCGGCCCGCCGCCTGCGTAGGGGCGGGCGCTTCTTCCTCCCGGTCCGGGTCCTCAGCCGACGTTTTCGCCGGCTCTTCCTGGAGGGCCTGATCCAGTTATTCCGCAACGGCCGCCTCGAGTTTCACGGCGCCCTCCAACCCCTGTCCGAGGCCCGCGCCTTTCGCCGCTGGCTGCGCCCCCTGGCCGTTCGCGACTGGGTCGCCCATGCCCAGACCCCCATGGCCGGACCCGCCCAGGTCGTCGAGTACCTGGGCCGCTACACCCACCGGGTGGCCATCTCCAATCACCGCCTGCTCGCCGTCGACGGCGGCGCCGTCAGTTTCAGCTGGAAGGATTACCGCCAGGACGGCCGGGTCAAAACCCTGCGCCTGGAGGCCGGCGAGTTCCTGCGCCGCTTCCTCCTGCACGTCCTCCCGCGCGGTTTCGTCCGTGTCCGCTACTTCGGGTTCTTCGCCAACTGTCGGGGGGAAAGCGGGATCGAGCAGGTTCGGCGCCTCCTGGGCGTCACTCCCGCCGAGCGGCTCCTCCCGGTCCCGCCGGCCCGGCCCGAGACTCTGGCCCGCCGGCTCGCGCCGGCCGGCTCCGACCTTTGCCCGGTCTGCCGCCGCGGTCATATGGCTCGCGTCGAGCTCCTACCCGTGGCCCTGGCGCGCTCCCCGCCCGGCGCGCCTGACAGCCGCCAATGGACTTCCTGATTGACTGTCTCGAGTCGACGGTCCGGGCGTCCCCTGTCCGGGAACGCAAAAAGGCAGGAATTCAGGCCGGCTCAACCCTCTCGCGACTCGCCGTTGGCGCTCTCCGCGACTCGGAAATCATCCTTTTCCCGAGTCTCCGCCTTACGCGCCGCGCTCCGCCGGAGACCTTCCTCGATTCAATCCCCATATCCCCGCAGTTCAGTCCAACAAATTCTTGGCGACCGGTCGCGGGCTCGGTTTTCGCTCCTCGCCACAGCTATCTGCCGCGACCGCTCTGCCAAGAATCCTCTTCGTTAGGCGCGCACTTGCACGACCGAGTTGTACGGGCCGACGCCTCGCGTACTTGCCGCCCCCGGTCCCCGCCGATCCATAGCCATCCACACCAGCGGGCCGACCGGCTCGGAGAAAACCTGATTTCTCTATTGGACCTCCGGTTCCGCTTCATCAGAGCAGGCGGCAGTAGGGGAGAAAGAGTAGTCCTCCCAGTGTTTGAGGTGCTTTCCATTGAGCCAGTAAATAGAGAGGCGTCCCTTTTCTGGACCGTATTCTATATATGTACCAATTTTTGTAACTGGCTCCTCCCCTTGGACGAAGTCGCCCGCCCACGCCGAACCCAGGTACAGGTTGATACCGATATTTGAGTAATCGGATGGCTTTGACCGCAACACGGTCTTGCCCACAACCGGAGTGTTTCTGATTTGGCAAATGAGTTTCTTGTATTCCTCAATGGTGCGAGGGATCTCCGCGACCCCTATATTGACCACCAGAGTGTCATCAACCCCCGAAGTCTCCCAGGCGATAAGGAGCTTAAACTCAGGTACACGCGAGTCGTGGGCAAATGTGCTTGCCAAGATGAGAAGTAGGGTTAATCTCATGGCTGCTGTCCTTGAAAGCACTTCCTATCAATCAGATTGGTGATCCACACAGCGGAGCCGATATCTTTTCCGTCCCGGTGAGAATTCTTCCCTCCGCCGCCTAACGACCCGAGTTCAGCGGGCGGC
>CAYQYP010000341.1:0-4135 GCA_964421755.1 uncultured Acidobacteriota bacterium | reverse complement strand
TGAGGGACCATGAGGCCTATATACCCCTCCCGCGGGATACAAAGCAATGGTATTAGAGGTGGGCAGAGGGCAGAGGGCAGAGGGCAGAGGGCAGCAGGCAGCGGGCAGAGGGCAGCAGGCAGCGGGGGGAAGAGGGGACGGAGTTCTTTTCGGGAGGGGGGGAAGAGGGGACGGAGTTCTTTTTGGACTGGCCCCGTCTCTTTCCCCCTTTCCCCTGAAGCAAAGCGATCGGCCGCCCGCACGGCTTGGTGATAATATCCCCCGCATGGATAGACGTGCTTTTTTGGGAATGTCTGCGGGAATTCTGGCAGGGGCAGCGTGTGTGTCGCGGAGACCGGACCTTTCCGTTAATCTGCCTCTGGTTGCGCCCGGCCGGCTGCCCCGGTGGCGGGGTTTCAACCTCCTGGAGAAGTTCAACCACGACCGCAACCGGGCGTTCCTCGAGTCGGACTTCGAGATCATCGCCGACTGGGGGTTCAATTTCGTACGGCTCCCCATGTCGTACCTCTGCTGGTCGCAACCGAATCCCCTCAAGTGGTGCGCATTGGATGAGCGAGTCCTGGAAGACATCGACAAGGCAGTGGAGCACGGGCGTTCGTACGGAGTGCACGTCAATCTGAACTTTCATCGCGCCCCGGGTTACTGCGTCAATCCCCCGGCCGAGCCGTTGGACCTATGGTCGGATCAGCGCGCCTTGGACGCTGCCTGTCATCATTGGCGGACATTTGCGCGGCGCTACCGTGGAATACCCAGTCAACGGCTCAGCTTTGACCTCCTTAACGAGCCTGCAAAGATTGACGAGTCGACATACGTGCGGGTGGTGCGCAGCATGGTCGAAGCCATCCGCGGCGAGGATTCGAACCGGTTGATCATCGCCGACGGGCTGGATTGGGGGAACACGCCGGTCGTTGGACTGACGGATCTCGGCCTTGGGCAAAGCACGAGAGGGTACCGGCCGATGGCGGTGAGCCATTACAAGGCATCCTGGGTGGCTGATTCCGACCGGTTCGAGCCTGCCTGGCCATTGCGACCGGAAGGCGAGGAACCGTGGGACCGGGAGCGGCTGCGCAGGGAACAGATCCAGCCGTGGTTGGATCTGCAATCGAGGGGAGTCGGAGTGCACGTTGGAGAGTGGGGTGCCTTTCGCCACACTCCGCACAACGTGGTCCTAGCTTGGATGAAAGATCAGCTCGAGCTGTGGGGTGAGGCTGGCTGGGGCTGGGCGCTGTGGAACCTCCGCGGCTCGTTCGGCGTGCTCGGCAGCGAGCGCTCCGACGTCCGGTACGAGAAGTATCGCAAATACCAGCTGGACCGGGCGATGCTGGAACTGCTCAGAAGCGTCGATGCGCCGAAAGGGGCATGATATGAAAACCGGCCACTTTGATTTCTACGAGCAGGGCGAACTGGTGCACCGGAGGGAGGAGTAGTGTCGTTACAGCATTGGGTCGGTTACGGTCACACTCTCCGCTAACGTGACGATATACAACCGCTTCCCGATGAGCAGGGCAGACGATTTCGCGATCCTTCTCGAGGAACTTATCCACATCAAGCTTCAGAAATCTGACGCTGACCTAGAGGACAATTGGGGACCGAGCGTTTCGGGAACGTTAAAAGCGAACGGGTGCAAATGAGACAGCGATTCTTTTTGGTGGGAATCTTGTTGAATTCGATTGTGCTGGCGAGTGGTCCAGTTCGCACTGAAGCTGTCAGATCGGTTCGCTTCAGCAATTCTGCTTGTAGCTGGGTGGCCGGTGATGCCGGGATCTTTCGGACTCAGGATGGTGGGCATTCATGGAGCCCGGCAGACGCTGGGCTGGTCTCACAACTGCCTGCCGAAACGGGAGGGGCAGAGGGTACGTTGGTCACGAATGCCTCGAGTTCAGATTGCCACTCAATATGGGCGATTGTCCGTTATACCTCTCTATGGAAAAGTGTTGACAACGGTCGACGCTGGGAGAACGTGACACCCGCAGCGTACCTTTCGGACGCGGACCAGTATGGTTGGCAGCGGCTTGAACAAGTCGTTGTCATCGACTCCCGAACGGCCTTCATTGAGGCGACACACACGCTATTTACGACCTCGAACGGAGGAATCAGCTGGGAGGCACTCGAATTGCCATGGACAGATAACCCGCTGAGGTACAAGCGGGTTCAGTTCCTGGATAAGCAGAATGGCTGGTGTACTGACGAGCGGAGACCGCCTCAGTTCTGGGCGACACGAAATGGCGGCTACAGTTGGAAGAAAGTAAGGATCACTCTCTCTAACAAGCCCCTCGATAGAGTGTTTCTCAGCTGGCTACGCTTCTTCAGCCCGCAAGATGGTTACGTTTTGCTCTATTCTACGATCCCCCGTCAGGGCGAACTCTTCCGGACGAAGGATGGCGGCAAAAGCTGGGTGCCCCAGTACATGAATCTTCATGGCTTCGATGCGAAACCGAGTTTGGCAAACTTCGCGCTAATGCCTGGTGGTCGAGTGTTGGCAGCAGGGGTTGTCGAATCTGACGGATTGCGTGTTCCAGGAATAGGTCCTGTCCCGACGCTGCTGCTGCTTGCTTTTGACCCTCCATCTGCGCCACCTCGAGCAATTTACAAGACAAAAGGCGACTCCCTATTTCCGTTCTTTCTGACCACTGCAATCGGCTGGGTGATCACTTGGGACGGGCCAAGTGATTTCCGAGTCACGGGCACACTGGACGGGGGACAGACTTGGTACTCTCCCGTAACGGTTCCGACGCAGCAAAACCAGCCAGCAGCTCGGAGGGAGGGGAAATAAAGGTAGGAGTGGCGTAAATTCGGGTAAATTCGGGGGTAAATTCGGGGACAGGACTGGAATGAACCCCAAAATTGAGACACTGAAAATAGGGACACTTTCCAAGCAGTCAAGGAAGGAGAACCTAAGTTGTCTCAAACACGGAAGTTTACCAAGGATTTCAAACTGGCGGTTGTGGAGCGCATTCTGAACGGCGAGAGCGTCAGTGCGCTGCACCACGAGCTGAAGATCAAGCGCAGCATCCTGTATCGTTGGCGGGATGCATATCGTGCAGAGGGAGAAGCAGGATTGAGCCGACCGAGAGGCCGGCCACCCGGAGGGGCACGATTGGCGCGCACGACGACGAAAACAGGGTCGCAGGCGGACGCCAAGAGGATTGCGGAACTGGAGCGGAAGGTCGGCCAGCAGGCGCTGGAAATTGATTTTTTAGCAAGAGCCTTCAAGCGGGTAAACGAGGATCGGCAGCGGAACACCGAAGCTGGCGGTCCAGCATCTACCGAGAAATCCGAGAAATGATGCAGCTTGAGGGCCCCTTGTCCATCGGTCAGGCCTGCGATTTGGCGAGGGTGAGCCGAGCGGGTTTCTACCGCCACTACAGCGAGCATGAGCCACGCCAGGCCGACATACTCTTGCGAGACGCGATCCAAAGGATCGTGCTCGCCAATCGCTTCTACGGTTACCGCAGGGTCAAGGCGGAGCTTGCCAATCAGGGCCTGGTGGTCAATCACAAGCGTGTGCTCCGGTTGATGAGGTTGGATAACCTTTTGGCGGTGCGCAAGCGTCGGTTCGTTTTCACCACCGACTCACGGCACACCTTTGCCGTCTACCCTAATCTGACAGAGAGGATGGTGCTGACGGGGCCGAATCAACTGTGGATCGCCGATATCACTTACGTTCGGTTACGGGAGCAGTTCCTGTACTTGGCGATCGTGCTCGACGCCTTTTCCCGCCGGGCTGTGGGATGGGAGTTGGGTGAGGACCTGCGAGCCGAGCTGGCATTGAGGGCGCTCGATCGGGCGCTGGCTAATCGGGTTGTCAGCCCGGGGATCATCCATCACTCCGATCGTGGGTCTCAGTACTGTTCGGCGGTCTACGTGGAGCGGTTGCAGAGCCACGGTTTCGGGAGGGAAGAGGGGACGGAGTTCTTTTTTGGACTTTTCCTGCAGAAAAGTTCGTATTTTGTGCGGCTCGAGCGTTAGTAGCTATGTGAAGGTTGATCACTCCGCCTTCGCAAGGAGCGCTCGATGGCGAGAATGCCGCGCGGAATCGAACTGGATCACGAGGGTCAGTACCACCTGCGCGGGCAGGCGGCCGGTCCAAAAGGTCACTACCCGCTTCAGGACAAGGCCAACGCCGAGAAACTGC
>CAYQYP010000340.1:0-6032 GCA_964421755.1 uncultured Acidobacteriota bacterium | reverse complement strand
ACTCCTCATTCGAATCTTCCCGTCTCTCAAAGACACCAATCACCGTGACCGCGCGATGCTCATGCTGGGGATGGGGTACTACCAGCTCGAGGACTGGGCGGAGGCGCGAAAGTGGTTTTCGACGTACCTGCTTCGAAACCCTGCGCATGCAGAGGCCCGGGAGGCAGTGGAGGAGATAGACGCAAAGTTGCGGGCGCGAGAGGAATGAGAAGGTAAGGAAACTTCGAAGGTATTGACGGACTTGTTATGGGCTGACGCCGTGCGCGGCTCCATACGATCGCCGAGTCGCCGGCCGAACGGCGCCTTACCATTGCAACCCGCTTGTCTCCTGACTATAGTGTCGAAATCCAGGAGTGAACCATGTCGAAAAGACAGGATCGTCGGCATTTTATGAGGGTGGCAGCGTCCGGTGCAGCCGGGTTGGCAACCCTATCCAATTCTTCAGCATCAAGCGGTGCAGATCCGGCGAAAGGGCCGGGGGGCGAGATTGAAGTACGGGTGACGGCGGGGGACAAGCGTTATGCGGCAGAACCGTCCTTGAAGTGGCGGACGGCGGGCGAGGCGTCCGCAGCATCGATCGCGCTGGATCCATCCAAGACCTACCAGGAAATCCTCGGCTTTGGCGCATCCTTCACGGATGCCGCCTGTTACATGCTCAACCAACTGGCGCCGGCCGCTCGCGAACAGCTCTACCATGAGCTTTTCAACCAGTCGGAGATGGCCCTCAACGTCGCGCGGATCTGCATCGGAGCCAGCGACTACGCAACCGAGATGTACAGCTACGACGAAGGGGAGCCCGACCCCGAGATGCAGCGCTTCTCGATCGATCACGACCGCCCATACGTCATCCCGATGCTCCGGCTGGCGCGGCAGTACAACCCGGGAATGTTCCTGCTCGCCTCGCCGTGGAGCCCTCCCGGCTGGATGAAAGGGAACAAATCGATGCTGGGGGGCGCCATGCGCCGCGAGTCCCTTGCACCCTATTCGAAGTACTTTCTGAAGTTCCTTCAGGCCTACGCCGAGGCAGGCGTCCCGGTGGATGCGGTGACGTCGCAGAACGAGGTGGATGCGGAGCAGGGCGGTCGTATGCCGGCTTGCGTTTGGCCCCAGGAACTGGAGATCGAGTTCATCAGCCGCCACCTCGGGCCTCTGCTCGAGAAGAATGGCCTGAAGACGAAGATCTGGTTGCTCGATCACAACTACGACCTTTGGGGGCGGGTCTTGTGCCAGCTGGAGGTCCCAGCCGTGAACAAGTACGTAGACGGCGTCGCCTGGCACGGGTACTCGGGCCGCCCCAGCATGATCAACCGCGTGCGCGAAGCTTATCCGGACAAGCACCACTACTGGACGGAAGGCGGCCCCGAGTACCGCGAGCCCCGGTACCAGACGAACTGGGCGCAGTGGGGCAGAAACTTCGCCGGCATCCTGCGGAACTGGTGCCGCTGCGTCATCGGCTGGAATCTGGCGCTCGACGAGAAGGGCCGGCCGAACATCGGGCATTTCCACTGTGGCGGTGCGATAACCATCCACTCCGAGACCAGGGAAATCACCCGAAGCGGGCAATACTGGGCTTTTGCACACTATTCTCGAGCAGTCCGCCGAGGTGCGAAGCGCATCGACTCCGTGGGCGAGATCGAGAGAGTCGCCCACGTGGCGTTCATCAACCCCGACGGCAGTCAAGTCGCGGTTTTGACCAACTCCGGGCCGGAGCGAGCCGTGGTCCTGGGTCAGGCCGGCAAAGCCGCTGATGTGCGACTGCCGGCCGATTCGGTCACGACCCTGCGGTGGGCTTGAGCGAGCACTATCCGTTCTCAGGTCCGTAGGGCCGGCACGTCTATAGAAAGCCGATGGGGCGGGCGCCAAGGTCCGTAGGACTGACACGTGAGCAAGCGTGCTCAACTGCTTCACGTGTCAGTCCTACGGACCTTGGCGCAGATAGCGTGCCCGGTTTCTATAAACGTGCCGGTCCTACGGACCTGAGACCCAGAACGACGCAGCCAAGGAATCCAGCCCGCGCGATAGTGTGAGCAAGCCCAAGTGCAGCTGCGGGTTAGACTTTCGCGCGAGCGCGAACTTCCTCCTTGATACGCTGGATATGCCCGCGTCCCAGCGCTTTCACCTCGCAGCCGAGTTCAAAATAGCGGCGGATCTTGTCGTCGCTCAGCACGCCGAAACAGTCGATGACGGCCAGGGGACCACCGGCCCACCGCACCACGTCATCGGGACACAGTTCCAGATAAGGCTTATGCCGGACGGCGATCACCAGGGCATCCGCCCCCTTGAGTGCCTCGGACAGGTCCTTCTGCACTCGGACGTGCATCAGTTCCGACTGATTCCTGAAGAAACGCGCCCACGAATGACCCGGAGCCGGGTAGGTATCCTGAGACTCCAGCTCATACCAGTGGTCGACATAAGGATCGTGCACGCGCAGCTCTGCACCCATTTCGCTCAGTTTTCTGACCACCAGCTCGCTGCCGCTGTACCGCGTGTCGCCGACGTCTTCGCGGTAGCTCGCTCCGGCAATCAACACCTGGGCGCCGGCAATGTAGCGCCCCATGTTGCGTAGGGCGTCACGGGTCAGCTCGGCAACGTGCAGGCCTCGTGTGTCGTTGATGTCGATCGCCTGCGGGGTGATCTTGAAAACCCGCTGGCCATCCTCAAATCCGAGGATATGTTTGTAGGCCCAGTAGCCCAGGCCGCCATCCTTGGGCAGGCAATAGCCCCCAATTCCCGGTCCGGGGAACATGATATTGCTGTGAGTCGGCCGTATCTTGATCGCCTGGATGACTTTGATCAGATCCACGCCGTTGCGCTCGGCGAACAGGCTCCATTCGTTCAGGAAGGCGAGAATGGTTGCGCGGTAAGAATTCTCAACGATTTTGGTCGTCTCCGATTCGATCGGCCGGTCCATGACGGTCAGAGGATATTTCTCGGTATTGAGGACTTCGTTCAGGAACTTCACGACGCGATCGCGCGCCTCGGGGCTGCAACCTGAACAGACGCGCCAGAAGTCGCGAATCGAGCTGACGTACTCACGGCCGGGCATCACCCTCTCGAAGCTGTGAGCCAGGAGGGGTGCGGATTCAATGCCCCGGGCGGCGAAAGCCCTTTTGATGATCGGGTACGCGATGAACTCGGTCGTCCCCGGTGCCACTGTCGTCTCAATGAGCACCAGGCAGTTCGGCTGAATGTTCTCGCCGATCGTTTTCATGGTCGCTTCCAGGGCGCTCATTTCGGCCTCGCCCTCGCACATGTTGCCGAGCGCGCGTTTCGAATAGTCGCACTGCACGTCGACCACTACGCAATCGGCCAGTTTCAAACAGGCCGGGTTGAAGGTCGCGACGAGCGTTTTCTTCTCGAGGACGCAGCGCGCGATCATTGGTTCGACTTCTGGGTCCTCGGCCTTGACGGGGGACTCCCCGCGATTCAAGAGCGGTGTTTTCCAGTAACTTCGGGAACTGGGTCGTTGGCAACCGATGACGAACTTGCTCGGTTTACCTGTCATGCGGTCCGTTGTGTCAGCGACGATGGCAGCCATGACGGCGCCGACGAATCCCAAACCCATGACGACGACCACTTCACGCCCCTGGCTGCGGGCAGAGTCGGCCAAAGCCTCTATGCGACTGAGCTCGGGTGCATAGTCTGCGCGAGTCGGTAATTCAAATTTTTCACCTGCAGGACTGCATGAATATTCGGGCATAAGCCATCCTTTCCACGAGCCGGTTTACGGATTAATCAAGCGTCCCGATGGTATGACCGGCAGGTGAAACGGTCAATCCCCAAAACCGAGCCGATGGCAATTGATGACCGCTCCGACAGTCAATGGCTTGGAGTACCTGTTACTAGCTGCGGATCTTCGGTACCCTTGTCGAATGAACCGTCGTGATTTCCTGATGGGGATCTCCGTCGCTTTCAGTAGCGCGAGCGCGGGTCTGTCGCAGCATGCGGCTGGCGCGGTTGAAGCCACGAAGTCCGCGACTGCGCGTGGAGGCGCAGTCCTCGAATTCATGTCTGCCCTGGAGGCGGCCGAGGCAATCCGTCGCAAAAAGATCTCTTCGCTTGAGCTCACCCGGTTGGTCTTCGAGCGAATCGATCGCTACAACCCGGCTCTGAACGCATTCGCCTATCAAATGCGAGAGGAAGCCCTGGCAGCGGCTGGCAAGGCAGACAACGCGCGTGGCAAAGCTTCCGCGAGCGGGGTGTTTCACGGCGTGCCGGTGTTCGTGAAGGAAAGCTTCGGGGTGGCCGGTTATCCCTGCACCTGGGGACTGCCTGGATTGCGCAATTCGAAGGCCCCGCAGAACTCGGCCGCGGTGGAGCGGCTACTGGGCGCCGGTGCAATCCTGATCGGCGGGACAAACGTCCCGGTGAACCTGATGGACTGGCAGACCTACAATCCGATCTACGGGACAACGAACAATCCCTGGGACGTCAAACGGACGCCAGGCGGATCTTCCGGCGGCAGTGCCGCGGCGTTGGCCGCCGGTCTCGGTTTCCTGAGCATCGGAAGCGACATCGGAGGGTCGATTCGCGTGCCCGCTCACTACTGCGGGGTCTTCGGACACAAGCCGACACTTGACCTGGTTGACTTGTCTGGACACGGGCCCGGCGGCGGTCGCGATCTTCCGGGCTTTTCGACCCTTTTGGCCGTGGCCGGACCGATGGCCCGAAGCGCGGAGGACCTGCTCGCGGCACTCAAGGTCTTGGGTGGTCCCTCCGGCTGGGATGCCAGAGCGTGGAAGTGGCAGATGCCGGAGCCGAGGGCACGAAGACTCAGTGATTTCCGCGTCGGTTACGTGATCGACGACTCGTTTACCCGCCCCACAGCCGAAGTGCGGAAGGCGCTCGAAAAGACGGTTGAGGCTCTGGAGCGCGCCGGCGCCAAATTGAAACCTGGCTGGCCGGGCTCTTTCAACCCCGCCGAACTGGTTGCCAACTACACATTCCATCTCCAGGCGTTCTTCAACAGTGTCAGCCCCCCCGAAGAGCAGAAGCAGATGCGCGCGGAGTTTGGAAACCTGTCGGTGGATAGTGCGGAGGCCGCGACTCCGTCATTTTCCGCCTGGCAACAACGGAATTTCCGAAGGCTTGCATTTCGCGCGCAGTGGCAGGCGTATTTTCAGAGTGTCGACGTTTTTCTTTCGCCGGTCTCACACACAACCGCGTTTCCACACGATCACCGCGCGCCAATTCAGTCCCGCACGATTCCAGCTGAAGACGGTCCCCGGCGCTACCTGGACAACTTGAACTGGATCGCCCCCGCAACGCTCACTGGTTGTCCGGCCACAGTAGTACCGGTCGGTGTGACAGAAACCGGATTGCCTGTCGGAATCCAAATCATGGGACCATATTGGGAGGATGCCACCCCGTTGGCGTTCGCCGCTCTCCTGGCCAAAGAACTGGGCGGCTTCAGGCCTCCTCCGGGGTATTCGGCTGCCGCCTGAGTTTAATAGGCGGATAGACCGGCGAGTTCCCGGCGGAGGGCGAGATCGAATGGAGCCGCGCACGACAGCGAGAGAAGCGAGCGAGTAAGCGGACCACCTGACTCGCTCGACTGCTTGGTAATTAAAATGTCTCGACTTAGCGAATGACTGGTGGTCCGCTTACTCTCGGTCACTGCCGTTCGCTTTCGTGCGCGGCTCCATTTCGATCTCGCCCTCCGCCCGACATCAGCCCATAACAAGTCCGTCAATACCTTTAACTGCCTCGGGCTCTTCTACGCCGGGAAGCTGCCCGCCTACCCCTGCCTGGGGTTCTCACGACTGAACAACCTCGGCCTGGTGGGTGCCTGCGAAGCGGATGTCGAATCAACCTCTGAAACGGGAGAAACATGGCCCCGGCGACGCCATCATCCCTGTGCGCAGATTCGGCTCGAGACGATGGCGCCTCTCTTGTTTCATGCGCAAACCGGTTGCTAAACGTGGAGTTCGAACCTGGGCCGGACTGACGACGAGAATTTTGATTCGTCGATCCTCAATCCAAAACCCGGCGTTTCGGGAACACTGGCCCATCCGTCTTTGATCGAGTACCCA
>CAYQYP010000339.1:0-2830 GCA_964421755.1 uncultured Acidobacteriota bacterium | reverse complement strand
GGTTCCAGGTGGCATCCGGCAAGAGTCTCGAGCTCAACTACCGAGTTGTCGTCCACGCGGGCAACGCCGAGCAGGCGGGCATCGCCAGGCTGTTCGAGAAATGGGCTGAGGAGCAGAAAGGCAACTGAGTACTGACGACTGACGACTGACAACTAACGACTAACCAGACTGTTCAGTTGTTATTGTCAGGTGTTAGTTGTCACTGGTCATGGTCAGTGCGTCAGTTGTCAGTCGTCAAAAGGTGTGAAAAAATCGTGAGACCGCATTTCGACCCCAAAGGGCTTTGCTACGCGACCCCTTTGGGGTCGAAAACGTACATTCGCCTGGGGTCGAAAACGTACATTCGCCTCGTCTTCCGATTCTTTCACACCTTCTCAGTTGTCAGTCGTCAGTTGTCAGTGGGGGAAGTAAGAATGACCAGAAAAGTCCGTGTAGCGATCGTAGGAGTGGGAAACTGTGCAAGCAGCCTGATTCAGGGCGTTCATTATTACCGGGATGCCGATCCGACGGAGCGGGTCCCTGGTCTCATGCACCTCGATCTGGGCGGCTATCGGGTACGCGATGTCGAATTCTCGGCCGCCTTCGACGTAGACGCCGACAAAGTCGGCCGCGACTTGAGCGAGGCGGTCTATGCAGGCCAGAACAATACTTACAAATTCTGCCAGGTACCTCACCTCGGGGTTAGAGTCCGACGGGGGGTCACCCTGGATGGCATCGGCAAGTACCTGCGCCAGGTGATCTCCGAATCCGCAGAGGAACCGTGCAATGTCGCCGCGGTACTCCGGGAGACCGCCACCGATGTCGTGGTCAATTACCTGCCGGTCGGCAGCGAGCAGGCGACCAGGTTTTACGCCGAGCAATGCCTGGAAGCCGGCTGCGCACTCGTGAATTGCATACCGGTTTTCATCGCGAGGGAAGCGGAATGGCGAGCCAAATTCGAGAGGCTGGGGCTGCCGATCATAGGCGACGACATCAAGAGCCAGGTCGGAGCCACCATCACGCACCGCGTCCTCGCCCGGCTGTTTGAAGACCGCGGAGTCCGGATCGATCGAACCTACCAGCTGAATTTCGGCGGCAACACCGACTTCATGAACATGCTCGAGCGAGAGCGCCTCGAGAGCAAGAAGATCAGCAAAACCAACGCAGTCACGAGCCAACTCGGACAACCGCTCCTGGAAAAAGACATCCACGTGGGACCCAGTGATTATGTCCCCTGGTTGGAGGACCGGAAGTGGTGCCACATCAGGATCGAGGGAACGACCTTCGGCGATGTCCCGCTGAACATGGAAGTCAAACTGGAAGTCTGGGACAGCCCCAACAGCGCCGGCGTCGTCATAGACGCGGTCCGCTGCGCCAAGATTGCCCTGGATCGCGGATTGGGCGGCGCGCTCTACGCCCCGAGCAGTTACTTCATGAAGAGCCCACCCCAGCAGTACACCGACGATGTCTGCCGAAGGAAGGTCGAAGCCTTCATCGCGGGAACGGAAAACCAGACGCGTGAAGACCGGGCTGAGGCGGCGGAATTCTCGGCTGTCTAGTGGACCGAGTGGACATTATGGACATGGTGGACAGATAAGGGTAAGGTCCTTCCGTCCACGGTGTCCACGATGTCCATGATGTCCAGAATGTCGATAGAGGAATCAATGAAACAGACGACCATAGCCGCGAGCGCATGCCTGTTACTGCTCGTCATTGCCTTGGGTAGCCGGGCAGCGGGCCAGGCAGAACAAAAGCAAACGATCGCTGATCTGCATTTTCACTGGGAGGCAAAATCGGATCTTGACCGGCTGATCGGAGAGAACGCCGCGCAGGGAGTGAAGCTCGGTATCACCGCTGAAGGCGGCGCCAATTGGGGGGTCAACAACGATGAGCGCCTGACCGCTTTCCTCGCAAAGCTGGACGGGAAGCCTGTCTACCGGGGCCTGCAGGTGTACAGCCGGGGGTGGTCCCGGCAATACTCTCGCGAGGTTCTGGCTAAACTGGATTACGTGGCTGCCGATGCCCTGCTGTTCCCGGATTCCGGCCGGACGGTGGCTCTTTGGGACCCGAAGGTCACCTTCGCCGACGCCGAAGCATTCATGGAGAGGTACACGCAGTACAACCTCCAGGTGCTCTCCGAGCCGATCAACATCTGGAGCAATCCGACTTACCTTCCGGAATCACTTCAGCCGCAATACGATCGGCTCTGGACGCCCAAGCGGATGGCGCAACTGATCGAAGCCGCTGTTAAGAACGGCGTGGCGATCGAGATCAATTCAAAGTACCAGATCCCGAGCGTTACGTTCCTGAACCTTGCCAGAAAACAGGGGGCCAAGTTCGCTTTCGGCAGCAACCGACACGACGACGAACCGGGGAACCTGGACTACTGCCTGAAGATGTCGAAGGAGCTCGGTTTGGCGCCGGCGGAGATATACGTCCCGGCAGGGCCGAAAGTCGCTCCTTGAAAGGACCCCAAGGACCCTAGGCCTCAAGGACCCCAACGACGCCAAGGACCAAGTTGTGCCTTTTTCGTTGATGTCCTTGAGGTCCTTGCTGTCCCTGGGGTCGGCGAAATCAAGCCGGCTCGAGAGAGTTTCGGGGACACAAAACTTAATTCCTTTGCTAACGGTGAGGTGGATGATAACGCGTGGGGAATTAAGTATTATGTCCCCGAAACTCACCAGACTGAGGAGAGTTTCCAGATTTTCAAGCTGACGATTCGAGCTTTCCCTCCTCGTTCGTAGAGCCGCAGACCCTGGCTTTCCGAGTCCGGGAAAATCAGGTCGGTGATGACTCCTTCGCCGTCGTTCGCAAACAGCTCGACGGAGGATCGGTCGACCAGCAGATGCAG
>CAYQYP010000338.1:0-13299 GCA_964421755.1 uncultured Acidobacteriota bacterium | reverse complement strand
GCCTATGATTGCCTAGCCAGTCGACAGTCTCATTCCTGAGGACGGAAAGGTCTTGCGGGTAACAAGTGTGCCCGCGTGTTCCTTCTGCTCCTTGCCTCATTGGATCCCAACATTTTCAAGAGGTTGCCACCATGTCTCTAGGGGACTACGGCTGGTGTGAGTTGTTTTTGCAGGCTTTTGGGAACGTGAGTCGCCCAGGTTATGCTCCTGGGCGCATTATCCGCGTCGATCGTGAACTATTCATTGTCGGCGCCGAGCAGGCAGAGATTCAGGCACGGTTGAGCGGGAAGCTCCGCGCGGAAGACTCACCCACGAATCATCCGGTCGTTGGTGACTGGGTGGCGTGGAGCGGCGATAACGGGGGAACCAACCTCATCCAGGCACTGCTGCCCCGGAAGAGTGTTCTGGTGCGCAAGCAGCCAGGCAGCCGAATTCGACAGCAGGCCATTGCGGCGAACGTCGATACGGCGTTCCTCGTCATGGGACTCGATCAGAACTTCAACGTGCGCCGCATGGAGCGGATGCTCACCATGACGTATGAGAGCGGTGCGGTGCCCGTGATCGTTCTGACAAAGGCCGACCTGGCCTTCGACCCCGGAGCGCAGGCACAGTCGGTCGAGAGCGTTGCACCGGGCGTTTCCGTCCTGGTTGTCAGCTCGCATTCCGGCCAGGGACTGGACCAGCTCGAGGCCTGTCTTTCGGCAAACAGCACGGTCGTTTTCCTTGGCTCCTCCGGTGTCGGGAAATCAACCCTGATCAACCGTCTCTTCGGTTCCGAGATCGTCGCAACCGCCGAAGTGCGCGCGAGCGATGGCCGGGGTCGGCACACAACGACCCACCGACAGATGTTTCGCCACCCGTCGGGTGCACTTCTGATCGACAACCCAGGGATCCGCGAGCTGCAGCTGTGGTGCTCTGAAGACGCCCTCCAGAACAGCTTCGAGGACATCGACGAGATGGCGACGGGTTGTCGTTTCCGGGATTGCTCCCACACCACCGAGCCACACTGCGCGGTCCTGGCTGCCGTAAACGATGGGACGCTGGAGCCCCAACGACTGGAGAGCTTCCAGAAACTGCGCAGAGAATTGCGCTATCTTGCGATCAAGATGGATGAAGGCGCCCAGAGGGCCCAGAAGCTGAGGTGGAAGGCGATTCACAAGGCCGCCAGGCACAATCCAAAGGCGTAAACCAATTGTTGCGTATGGCTCCTGCTGTGCTTCCGGCGACGATCCGCGCACTCCGCGAAGGACGCTCCGTTTGCGGTTCTGTAAGTCGCAGCGAGCGGATTGACGGTCTACGGTCGGCTCCACCAGAACCGCAAACGAAGCGTTTTCCCAGCGGAGTGCGCGGATCGTCGCCGGAAGCGACCGGGTTCGACCCGAAGCGCGCAGCGCGGAACCTGGCGATCACGCCTCGTGGTCGGCTTCCATGAAGTAGTAGCCGAGCATGTGCTGGATCACAAAGTGGCCGTCCTCGATCAGTCCCATGTGCGAGGACTCGATGAAAACCGGGAACTGAGCCATTTCCCCGAGCTTGCCGCCGGGGCGACCGGTCACCCCGACCGTGATGAGACCATTGGCGTTGGCCCATTCCACGGCCCTTACAATATTGGGAGAATTGCCGCTTCCGCTGAAGCAAATCAGAACATCGCCGCTGCCGGCATAGTTCTTCAGCGGCTCTACGAAAATCATTGAATAGTCCGTGTCGTTGGCCAGCGCGGTGATCCAGGGGACGTTGTCCGTCAGGGCGAGGACCCGAAATCGCTTTTCACGGCCAAGGGAGGCACCCTTGCCCAGGTCGGTTGCAAAATGCGAGGCGGTTGCCGCACTTCCACCGTTTCCGCACAGGAAGACCTGCTTCCGCTGATCTCTGGCCGCCGCCAGCAGCTCGATCAGGCGAGCGATCTCCGTTTCCGGGATCTTGTCCAGAACTTCGAGGCACGCCTGCTTGTAGTTCTTCAGATATTCGCAAGCGTTGCCAACCCTTGGTGCAACGGCCATCAGACCTCCTCGTTGTGTTAAATGGCTCTTCCTTATACCATACCAGTTGAGGAAAAGAGGGTACAACGGTGATCCTGGCCCTGGAAAGTGGAGGAACCAAGCTCCTTGCGGCGGCTGCTGACCACCGGGGCAATCTGCTCGAGCTGACACGCACGTACCGAGTCGAGGGCCAGGAAGCGGTGGACACACTCGCCGCCTTGTGCGCCATGGGCGATCAGCTGCGGCGAGCCCACGGACCTGTGGAAGCTATTGGCTACGGATTCGGCGGGACGGTGCGAAGGCCCGACGCTCAGCCTGGTCCTTGTTTCCACGAAGCGGGATGGGACCGGGTCGACGCCGTTGCATTCCTCACCCAGAAACTCGGTGCTCCGGTTTTCATTGAGAACGACTGCAATATCGGAGCGCTCGCCGAAGCACATTTTGGAGTCGGGTGTCTGAAAGGCACGCTCGTCTATGCAACCCTGGGGACGGGAATCGGCGGGGGCGTGGTCCACGACGGGGTGTTGTTTGAATCCGGCCCCATGGGAGAGGCGGAAATCGGGCATGTAGTCGTAGAACCGGACGGGGTTCCCTGCGGGTGCGGCAACCGTGGGTGCCTCGAAGCATACTGTTCCGGCCCGGGCCTGGCCGCGCTGGCCGCACGCATGACCGGACGGACCATCGACAGCCGGGCCCTCATGCAGGAATACCGCGCAGGCGTCGCCGAGGCGCGCGCGGTCGTCGAACAGGCGGCCGAATACCTTGCCCGAGTTTTCGCCACGGTGATCAATGTCCTGAGCCCCGCGGTCATCGTTCTCGGAGGAGGCGTGATGACCGACAATCTGCCGTTTCTGAATCTCATCGCCGCCCGGTCGGATCGCTATACGTTTCCGTTCTTTCGCGGAAATACTCACTTCTGCCTCTCGACGCTCGGAGAAAACGTCATCTGCCAGGGCGCGGCGGTATACGCAATTCAAAAGCTGAAGGCTCTTCAAGGAAAGGATTAACTGAAATGGCCGACCAGGTCGCGGAAATGGAAAAAGGCTGGAACGAGAAGATCGTCTTTGGTGTTAGCGAATATAAGGGAAAGACGTACGCCGACATCCGAATCTACTACGAAGACGACGAGGGCGAGTGGAAACCGACCAAAAAAGGGGTCACGGTTGCGCTCGATCGCTTCTGGGAATTCAAGGAAAACATGCAGCTGCTCGAGAATCATCTGCGCGAGCAGGGCCTTCTCACCGAACCTGAGCCGGAGGAGTAGTCGAGGAGTGCCTCAACTTGCCCGAGTGGCATCCTGAAAGGAGAACAATGGCAGATTGCACTATCACCTGCAGAAACAACGGGCCCTATCGGGTTGAAGGGGACTTTGTCCTTAAAGACGCGAACGGCAATATCTTCGATCTGTCCGGCAGAACCTCAATTTCACTGTGCCGATGTGGCCAGACCCAGAACAGCCCGTTTTGTGACGGGACCCACCGCAGCTGCGGCTTCGACTCTGAAATCCAGGCGCGACTTCTTCCGCCGCCAGACGTAAAACAAGCCTAAGAAACCCGGAAGGGAAGCGGAACCGAGAGGACCTGCCGGCCGTCGGGGGCGGCCGGCACCGGGCATCTGCGCTACAATTGGTACGTCGTATAAGAGATATTATGTTAAGTAACCGGCCTGCTGGAAACGGCCCCCATCCGATCCCAGGCAGACGGCGGGCGGGACGCGAAATCGCCAGACGCACGAGAGAGGGTCTCGGAAAAGTCCCCGAGAATCCATCCATGCCCTGAGCCTGAATCGAGCGTAATCGCGATCGCAAGGAGGCGCGCACGAGAGAGGCTGTCGAAAAGTTCTTAAGGCCTGAAAGGCCGGTACATATTAGCCCAGGGCGAAGCGCTTTGTGCGCAGCCCTGGGTCTAAGGTAGAGGCGGAGACAAGCCCTGAAAGGGCGCAAGAACGGCAACATTATCAGGACCTTACGCCCTTACAGGGCTTCGCGGTCGAGACCCTGTTGACCCAGGGCTACGCGAAAAGCACGCTTCGCCCTGGGCTATTATGTGCCGGCCTTTCAGGCCTTAAGAACTTAGAGTTAACATTTTCAACACCCTCGCAGCGCTTTTCTGCGGAGTAAGCGGGTTCTTGTTGCGTTAGCAGGTTGCCGCTCCGAATAATACAGAACCCGCTTACTCCGCTGGAAAGCGCTGCGTGCGCGGCTCTGAAAGAGACGGAGAATCCCGTTCTCGCTTCTGCTACAATTGGCCGCGGACGACGAATTGCGAGGGACGACCATGCGAAGAATTAGCGTGTTGTTAGCTGTTCTGATGGCGCTCGGACTCCTGACGATCTCCCCGCTCCATGCCCAGTTCGGGAAGCTCGGAAAAATTCTGGACAAGGCCCAGAAACAGTTCTCCGACCTGGAAATCACCGAGAAGGAAGAAATCGAGCTCGGAAAAGCAATCAGCGAGAAGATCCGGACGGTTTACGGGGTCCAGCAGGATGCCGAAGCAACCCGATACGTCACCCTGGTCGGCATGGTTGCTGCCCAGAAAAGCACGCGGCCTAATCTCCCATATCAATTCGTAATCCTCGACTCGAATTCCGTTAACGCCTTTGCGGCCCCCGGCGGTTACATCCACATCACGCGCGGTGCCCTGGCGACGATGAAGGACGAAGCCGAGTTAGCCGGTGTCCTGGGCCACGAAATAGCCCACGTGACCGAAAAACACACTCTCAAAGGCCTGCAGAAGATGAAGGGCCTCGAGCTGGCCGAGGGGCAGACATCGCTGAGCGGCAACTCCGAGGTGTTCAAGAAAGTCGTCGACAAAGCGTCTGACGCGATCCTTCAAGGCTTCGGGCGTGCCGAGGAACTGGACTCGGACAAGGTGGGCGTTCGTTTTTCGGCTGCCTGCGGATGGGCCCCTGTGGGCCTGGTGGGCTTTCTGAACACGCTCAAAGGGCACAACGAATCTTCATCCGCCAAGGCCGGTCTGTTCGCCTCCCATCCCGAGACCCAGGAAAGAATCGACAAGCTCCAGGCACAGATCAAAGCGGAAAACCTGGCTGCTCAGTCAACCGCTGTCCTCGCCGAGCGGCTCCACCAGTGGATCAAATACGAGCTGACGGCGCCCGCCGCAGGCGAAGCGGCAGTTGACGGAGCGCGCGGCGTCGCCGGCAACCAGAGCGGTCAGAAGACGGCGCAGACGGGGCAGACGGACCAGCAGAAAAAGAAGAAAGGCTGGATGTCCAAGCTGTCCAATCCCCTCGGCAAGGGAGAAAAGAAGGAGTCAGCCGAGGTCACCGGGGCAGGCGCCAGCCGAGGCGTTGGCAAGGAAGGCCCCGAGGAGCAAAGCGGCAAGCCAAAGAATCCCGCGCTGGTCGCGGTCAGCATCACACCGGCCGACCTGACGAAGTTCCGGGACGAAGGGAAGTTGAGATAGGCGTGTTTCCCTGGTCAAGCTCCGTACCGTTGTACCTGGTGTTTCTGCTCGTCAGCATCCCGTTGCTGGCGGTGCTGCACGGGATCACGCGGAATACGTATGTCCGGCGGCGTCTTCGGCTCTCCGTCATCCTGGTTGCCATCGCAGCCCTCTGCGAAATCGGCTTCCTTTATTTCGCTTCGCCTGACCTCCATTACATCGCCCTGATTCTCGGCAGCCTGGCCCTGCTCAGGGCGGCCGTCACGCTCCTGCTCAACCCGTTCCGGATGGACACCGTCCCGGATCACTTCCCCTCGATCGTTCAGGATGCGGTTGTGGTGGGCGCCTTCGTCCTCGTGGCCACCTACCTGGCCCCTGACAAGCTGCTGGCAACCTCGGCGATCAGTGGCCTGGTGCTCGGTCTTGCCCTCCAGGATACGTTGGGCAACCTTTTCGCCGGCCTCGCCATCCAGGTCGAGAAGCCCTTCCGCGTGGGAGACTGGGTGAAGGCTGCCAATTACGAGGGGCGAGTTGCCGAGGTGACGTGGCGCGCCACTCGAATCCGGACACGATCCGGCAACTTCGTCATCATTCCCAACAGCCTGATTTCCAAGGACACCGTCGTCAACTTCTCGCGTCCTTCGCCGGTGCAGCGTCTGGAGTTCACGGTGGGGCTCGACTATGACACGCCGCCTAACCGCGTCAAACGAGTCATGCTGCAGGCCGCCGCGGAAGTCCCGGAAATTCTGAAAGAACCGCCAGCGGACGTGCTCCTGGTCAGCTACGAAGATTCTTCCATCCACTACAAGTGCCGCTTCTGGATTGCCGATTTCGCGGTCACCGATCCGATCATAGACAAGTTCGCGACCTTGCTTTATTACAAACTGCGACGAGAAGGGCTGACGATTCCCTTCCCGATTCACGAGGTCCGCCTGCAGAAAGAGGCTGTTCCGGAGCCGGAAAGCGACGCCGAAGTCAGGCTGGGCTTCCTGGAGCAGGTCGAGCTCTTCCGCGGTTTGACCTCCAGCGAGAAGGCTCTCATTTCCGCGGGAATGGAAGCGCAGTCTTTTGGATCCTCGGAAGCGATCATCCGGCAGGGCGACCCCGGCGATTCCATGTTCTTTATCCGCGAAGGCTCGGTCAGGGTGCTCCTCCGAACCGGGGACCAGGTCCACCAGGTGACGACCCTGGGAGAAGGCGACTACTTTGGCGAGATGGCGCTTCTGACCGGGGAGCCGCGCACCGCGACGATCATCGCTGACTCCGACGTGGATACCTACGTGCTGCGCAAGCAGGCATTCCGGGATGTCTTGGTCCGAGCGCCGGGGATTTTGGAAGAGATCAGCCGAACGATGGCCGAGCGCAAAGCACAACTGGAACGCGAAGCTACTCAGGCAGCTCGCAAATCATCGTCGAGCACCAAGGAAGAGCAGGAAAACTTCCTCAGCCGCATCCACCGCTTTTTCAAACTATGACAGCTTTCGCACCCAGATGTTGCGGAAGCGCACCGGGCAGTTGTGGCCACTGAGCGTGAGCGGACCACGGCTGGTCTTCTTCTTGTACTCCGGCAGAATTCGATGGCCGGTCTCGCCCCGCACTTCGGTCTCCAGGTGCACCAGCACCCCGTTGTGGAACATCGTCACGCGGGCCGGCCTGACGAGCTTTTCTCCCTCAAATGCGGGTGCGGTAAAAATGATGTCGTATACCTGCCACTGGCCGGGCGGGCGCATCGCATTAACGAGTGGCGGGGTCTGACCGTACACCGAGGCTGCCTGGCCATCGGGGTATATTTTCTCGGTCCATGAATCGAAGATCTGAATCTCGAACAGGCCCATGATGTGGACGCCGTTGTTCCCCTGGTCCGACCATGGCCCTTTGAAATCTGCCGGCGCCATCCACTCGAGGTGGATCTGGCAGTCACCGAATTGCTCCTTGCTGGCCAGGCTCGTGCCGCCGACCGCTTCGATCGCCCCGTCCACGATCTTCCACCCGGCAGGCTGCCACTTGGAAAGGTCCTTGCCGTCAAACAGTACGACCGCGTCTGCCGGGGCCGAGGCCGGAGGGCCAGCCGGCCCCGGGTCGATCCTGCGAGGAGCGGGGCGATCCGGGTCGTGAACGTGAAATCCGCACCAGGGAAGAATCGGCGTGTCCTTGTAGCCGTAGATCCCGGACCCGTCCCTGGCGTTGACGAGGTCGGCAGCCTGGACGGTTGCCTGAAGAACGAGCAGACCCGCGACCAAGCAGAAAGCAGTTCGTCTCATGCCGCTCGTTTTACCACCACGCCAAAGCAAAGTCACGGTCCGGCTGGTCAGCCGGTTAGCCGGTCAGCCGGTCAGCTGGTCAGCCGGTCAGCTGTCTTTCCTAGACATCGGCTTCGATCCCCCTTAGAATTCCGCCGTTTGCTCTGCTGACGCTTGGAGGAAGACATGGCGGTTATACAGCTCTCGGTGTTCCTGGACAATATGGCTGGACGGCTCTCTGAGGTGACCCGGGTGTTGGGAGACAACAACATCAACATCCGCGGATTCAGCGTGGCTGATACTCCCGACTATGGCATTCTGCGATTGATCGTCAACGAGCCCGACAAGGCGCTGATTGTTCTGCGAGGCCAGCGGTTCATTGTCCATGAAGGCCCGGTCATCCTTGCACGAGTCCGTGACCTGCCGGGCGGCTTCGCGCATGCTCTCGAGGGCTTTGCCCGCAACGGCATCAACGTCGAGTACGCTTACGCAACCGTCTCCTCGATGATCGTCTTTGGCGTCGAAAGGCCCTCCGTCGGCGAGGAGATCTTGAGGCAGGAGGGCGTCCTCCTGATCAGCCAGGATGAACTTGCAAGTATCTAGAAATCAACAAGATGACTAGTTTCTACATTCTAATCGTCGTTTTTTACGTTCTTGTAATGCTGGGAGTCGGGTTTTGGGCGATGCGCCGGACTCGAACGCTCGGCGATTTCTTTCTTGGCGGCCGATCGCTCGGGCCGTGGATGAGCGCTTTTGCCTACGGTACTACATACTTCTCGGCCGTACTTTTCATCGGGTATGCCGGCAAGCTTGGCTGGGGCTTCGGCATCTACACCATGTGGATCGTGGTCGGCAACACTGTTGTCGGCACCTTCCTCGCCTGGAAAATCCTGGCCGGCCGGACCCGCGCGATGACGACTCGCCTGAACGCGATGACCATGCCCGAGTTCCTGAACGCCCGTTACGACAGCAGGTTCATGCAGACCTTGGCCGCGCTGGTGGTGTTCCTCTTTCTGGTTCCTTACTCGGCATCCGTGTACATGGGCCTCAGTTACCTCTTCGAAAAAACCGTCGGGCTGCGGTACAACGAGGCACTGTTCTTCCTCGCGATTCTCACCGGGCTCTACCTCATCATGGGCGGTTATTTCGCTGTGGCGATCAGCGATTTCATCCGTGGAATTGTTGAATTCGGGGGCGTCCTGCTGATGGTCTTCTTGCTGGCTCAGGCCAAGGGCGGGTTTTTCGACACCACGTCGGCGCTGCTGTCCGACCCGGCGACGATGGCGCCCGGACTCATACGCGCGATACCACTTGGCCCCGACTGGCTGCAGATCCTCACGCCGGGCTGGTTGACCCTCCTCTCGCTTGTTCTGATTACCAGTTTTGGCCCCTGGGCTTTGCCCCAGATGGTGCAGAAGTTCTACTCGATCCGCAGCCAGAAGGACATAACCCGGGCGATGACGATCGCCGGAATCTTCGCGCTTTTCATGTCATTCGGCGCCTACTACAGCGGGGCCCTCACGCACCTCTATTACGCAAATCCGGCCGTCGACCTCGCACCGATAACAAATGCGGCGACCGGGAAGCCCAATCTCGACCTGCTGATGCCGCACTTCATCACGACGCAGGTTCCGGTTTGGCTCGTCGTGGTCATTCTCCTGCTGGTTTTCTCCGCCTCGATGTCAAGCCTCTCTTCGCTCGTCCTGGTATCAAGTTCCGCGATTGCGATTGACGTCTACCAGGCTTGGAAAAAGGATAAGGGGGACCAAGCGAAGACCATGCGACTCATGCGGGTGCTTTGCGCTGTGTTTGTCGGGCTTTCCCTGGCGATCGCACTACGACAACCGGATGTGATCGTGAATCTGATGGTCATGTCCTGGGGATCGCTGGCCGGAGTATTCCTGGCACCTTACCTGTACGGGCTGTTCTGGCGGCGGACAACCAAGGCGGGCGCTTTCGCAGGAATGGCCACCGGGCTGGGAACAGCATTCACGCTTTTCATCCTTTGGGGCAAGGACGGAATTCCGCTCGCAGGCGCCATCACCATGTTCGTTCCCCTGGCCGTGGTGCCGGCGGTCAGCCTGGTGAGCCGCCCGGTTTCAGAGGAGTTACTAAAACGGGCATTTGGGACCGAGTGCCCAGAAGCCCGAACCGATGAGACCCCGGTCGACCGAGAAGAGACCTCGGTTCGTTGAGGTCCTGACAATTTCGGGGACATAACACTTAATTCCTGCCCCCCTATCGGGGGTCTCCCGCAGGCAAAGGAATTAAGTCTTGTGTCCCCGAAATTCCGAACAGCGAAATTAAGCCAACAAGAGGTGCAACAGCCTTGAACACAACACTGAAGCCCTCGGATCCGGCACACCGCATCTGGGATCCGAAGTGGGAAACCGCGGAGCGCGCAACCATACGAAACATCCAGCTGGATCGCCTTCGTGAAACCGTCGAGCACGCTTTCAACAAGGTTCCGCTGTATCGAACGCGATTGCAGGAGATGGGCCTTCGCCCCTCGGACATTCGATCCCTGGAAGACGTGCGCCTTCTCCCGTTCACCACGAAGGCTGATTTCCGAGACAACTACCCGTTCGGCATGTTCGCAGTGAGTCCCCGCGAACTGGTACGGATCCACTCATCGAGCGGAACGACGGGCAAACCGACGGTCGTCGGCTATACCCGTAAGGATCTGGACACGTGGGTGGACATGGTCGCACGGATGGTCTCGGCCGCCGGCGTCCGGGAACACGACATTGCTCAAATTTCCTTTGGCTACGGGATGTTCACCGGTGGTTTCGGTCTGCACTATGGGCTGGAAAGGGTTGGCGCGACGGTCGTGCCCGTTTCGTCCGGCAACACCGAAAGGCAGTTGATGTTCATGCAGGATTTCGAAAGCACCGTGCTGGTTTCGACTCCGTCCTATGCGGCGCACCTGGCTGAACAGGCGCAACAGCGCGGCATGAAGCTGGGCGAGCAGGTGCACCTGCGTTGGGGCCTGTTCGGGGCCGAGCCGTGGACCGAGGGGATGAGGAGCCGGATCGAGTGTGAGCTCGGTCTGTGCGCTACGGACAATTACGGAATGAGCGAACTGTGCGGCCCGGGCGTTTCGGGCGAGTGCTGCGTTGCCAAGGATGGCATGCATATCTCGGAGGACTACTTCCTGTGCGAGGTGATCGATCCGAATACCAAGGAACCGGTCAAGGAGGGCGAGGTTGGCGAGTTGATCGTCACCCCGCTTTGGAAAGAAGCACTGCCGATCCTCCGCTACCGGACCCGGGATCTCACATCGATCACGACCACCCCGTGCGCGTGCGGTCGAACCACGGCCCGCATGTCGCGCGTCAAGGGACGCACCGACGACATGCTAATCATCCGGGGAGTCAACGTCTTCCCCACCCAGATCGAGCACGTTCTTATGGAGATCGAGGGGACCTCGCCGCATTACCTGATCGTAATCACGCGCGAGGAATCTCTGGACATCCTGGAGGTCTGGGTCGAGATCTCCGAGCGGATCTTCGAAGGCACCCTCAGCAGCATGGGAAAGATGGCGGAACTGCAAGCACTCATCGCGAAGAGGATCCACTCGGTGCTGGGGATCTCGGTCCGTGTCAAGCTCGTCGAACCGCAGATCCTGGAACGCAGCCAGGGTAAAGCCAAGCGAGTCGTAGACAAGAGGAACTTGGGGTAGGAAAGCTCGCCAACCGGGCCGAAAAGCGGCGGATTCTAGAAAGCGAATCCGCCCTACGACTACTCAACACGCGACTGCACGCGGTCGTAGGGCGGATTCGCTTTCTAGAATCCGCCGCTTTTTCGGCCCGGTTGGCGAGCTCGCTCAGCAGTTCACGTAGCCCAGGGCAATGTAGAGCAGAATGAATATCACTACGGTGGAAATGCAGCCGCCGCCGAGCTTCCAGGCACCCAGTCCCGCGAGCAATCCCCTCATTGGACCCTGCATAGTCGCCTCCTGTGTCGCAGCAATCAGTGCGAATCCGGTAAGTATTTAGAATACATGCGCTTCTGTGGTGGGCCTTCTTTTACAAGTACGGCAAGCAGCTGACTAAGTCAAGGGACCGGCCGCAGCCGGGCTTCAGGGGCCAAGTCGGGTGATCAGATCGCTCACCTGCTGATGGTCCAGTTTCTGGACCTTCTCCAGTCGGCGCGACGCCTCGAGCAGCCGCTCCAAATACTGGTCCTCGCGCCTGATTTCCGCCGCCAGCCGACGGTGTTCGGCAAAGGCCCTGCGGATCTGCTCCTTGGGATAGTCGTCGGGCGCCTTCTGGATGACCGCGTTCTCGACCACCGCCTGGATCAGCGGGAGCTTGAAACGGTTGAGCAGCCAGAGGCTTACAACGCCAAAGAGGAGTATCAGACCCAGGATTGCGATCGTGCTCTTTCGCATAGGTCCTACAGCATCCTTAGCATACGGAAGTATGCGCCGTAGTCCAGCTTTATGTTGCGCGAGTGCGCGTGTCCCACGGCCGTGCTCAGAAAGAAAGTCCGAACGATCCTGGGAAGCCAGCGAGTTCTTCGCGTCCGCCCATGGGCGTACGGGTGCTTGAAATAGAACTCAAGCGCTTCGCGGAGGGCCGAGTCCTCCAGGCGCATCACCTCTTGTAGCGAAAGGTCGCAAAGTCGCACCGCCCGGCCGCTCGCGACCACCGTCTTGGTGTTCAGCTTGCTCTCGATTTCGGCACGTTGCTCCCGGGCTGTTCCCGCCTTCCGGCCCAACAGGACGAGTGCGTTGGCGTGGGTTACGACCTGATTGGCGACATTGACAGCAAGGTTGCGGCAGAAGTTGTAGTCCGGGTAGTCGCGAAAGAATTCGGCGGTGAGGGACTCGATCGGATCGGCCGGGTGAACGGGCTTCTTCATGCCTCGAATTCCGTAGAACGCGGCGGAATATGGCTCCTTCTCCGCTCGTTTCATTCTAACAAAGGCCGCGCTACAATCGGCCCATGCCCCTTGCCGTCTGCCTGATCAGCGGAGGAATGGACAGCTGCGTCACCGCTGCAATTGCGCGAGATCAGGGTCTGGAACTGGCGTTTCTGCACATCAACTACGGTCAGCGTACCGAGTCCCGCGAACTGGCCGCGTTCAATCACATCGCGGATCACTACGGGGTCGAAAAACGGCTTGTCGTGGACATCAGCCATCTTCGCAAGATCGGAGGATCGGCACTTACCGACCCGACGATCCCCGTCCCCGAAGGAGTTCTGGATCGCGCCGGGATCCCGATTTCCTACGTTCCGTTTCGCAACGCCAATCTGCTCGCCATCGCGACCAGCTGGGCCGAAGTTCTGCACGCCCGTTTCATCTGCATCGGCGCTGTTGAGGAGGATGGATCCGGTTACCCGGATTGCCGCGGGTCGTTTTTCCAGGCCTTTAACGCGGTCATTCGCGAAGGGACCAAACCGGAGACTTCGATCGAGATCCTGACACCGCTTCTGTCCATGACCAAGAAGCATATCGTCACGCGCGGGGTCAAGCTTCAGGCGCCTCTCCACCTCAGCTGGTCATGCTACCAGCGGGAAGATGTGGCCTGCGGCGCCTGTGACAGCTGCCTGCTCCGCCTGCGGGGATTCCGTGAAGCGGGGGTGCCCGACCCGATCCCCTACGCATAAGTTTCGGGGACATAATACTTAATTCCCATTCCGCCACCCGGACTCACGCGCAGGCAAAGGA
>CAYQYP010000337.1:0-13607 GCA_964421755.1 uncultured Acidobacteriota bacterium | reverse complement strand
CCGCCTGGCCGGTGTTCAGGAGTTGAGCCCCGTAGCGGGTGAGCAATTCGACGTTGCCGGGATACGTCCGCACCGCTTTCTGGAGCAGCGCGAGCGCTTCCTGCCACTGATAGCTGCCGACCAGCTGATCCGCCTGAACGAGGTAGTCCTCTGCCGACTGAGCTCGAAGGCAGGGCAAGAGCGCGAAAAACAAGGCGAGGGTGAGCCCGGCTCTTCCCATGGTTTCCCAAGCGTAGCAGCCCGGGCTCGCCGTGATCAACCGGGGAAGGGGTGCAGAAGCTTAGGCGGACCCCAAGGAGGGCAAGGACCTCAAGGACCTCAAGGACCCCAGGGACCCAATGTCGCGGCGTTACCTTTGTTCTTGTCGTTGGTGTCCTTGATGTCCTTGTCGTCCTTCGGGTCCGTCGAAATCTCCCCGTCTCATCCCCGCCGCGGCAACGGGCCTTCCCGGAATAGAGCCACCAGATTCCGTCTGCGTGGAATGAGTATGAGGACGGTTAAGATGAGGTACCCGATCGACACCTCGATCCGGATGTCGGGGTACACGAGCTGAGCCAGAAAGAGGACGAAAAGAGCCGCCATCTCCCAAAGGCGAACTCTCAGATCGATCAGCAGGGCAACCGCGAAGATAGACTGGGCCGCCGTCAGGAGTACCTCGTGGTTCTGCCTGTCGTCGAGGGGAACTTGCCCGATTGATCCCAGGCTGATGCTGTAGACCAACGGGATGGTCCCGACCAGTAGCGTCCACTGATTGACCTTGGATGAAATCAAGGCGCCGAGAGCGGATTTCGGGTCCCCTCGCAGTGTCCAGAGCGCCGCAATGATGAACTCCGGCGCCTCGGATGCCAGGGGCGCCAGCCACTGAACCAGTAGGAACTCGTCGATGCCGAGTGCTTTCCCCGATTCAACGAGGGAATCGGCGAAGGGTTCCGCCGAGGAATAAATGACAGCCCCAGCGTACAGGAAGAGGATCAGCGTAACCAGGCGTCTCGGGGTTCGTCCCAGCTTCCCGATCAGGCGCGCCGGGCCAACCAGCTCAGGCTCATGGATCTCCATATGTGCGGTTCGCCAGGCATAAGCGGCGAACAAGGCGACGAGAACAGCGCAGTCAAACAGCGTTAAGCGACCCTTCAAAGGAATTGTAAACGCGTAAATCGTGGCGATTGTCAGGTAGGAGATTTCGACCCTCGCGGTCGGGTCCAGGTCCAGATGCTTTTTTTTGAATTTGAGGTAGAAGAGCAGGATGATGAACGGCCATCCGACTCCTACCAGCAGCCGGTTGGCGCCGGTCATGTTTGCGGTCGCGTAGTGAATGTATTCCGGGTTGCGCGCGGCCTCCCAGGCGAAGTAGAGATCAACCGCGTACTCGGGCAGTACCGCAATCACGGCCAGGACAGCCAGGGCCAATCCACGGGAAATATCCATCTGCGCGACCTCGGCCGCCCAGGACAAGATAAAAGCGGAAGCAAGGATCCCGAGCCCGAAAATGATGGCAGCCGTGGTCGGCGCGAGGTGCGCTCCGTACAGCCACTCGAAATACAAGGCGGGGAGGGTGGCCGCCGCAACGATCGCGATAAAGAACTGCATAATAAAAAGATATGGGCAAAGGTAGTGCGAGTCAACCGAGCCAGAACCAGCGAAACCACTTTGTTGCGCGAGTCATCTACAGAGTAGAGGTCGCATGACAAAGAATAATAGTCCCGGCGTCGAGGAAGCCGTCCGTTGCGATTTATGCGGTAATCCCACGGCACTGGAATTCGACGGCCAGCACGTCTGCGAAGAATGTTATCAAGGCCGCAGTTCCTGCTGCCCCGAATTTGGCAAGGACGATCTATGGGTTTTCGAGGACGAAGAACCTGACGAAGCCGAAAGGGCGGACGACCGCGCAACACGCGTAAGCAAGCGGTCCTAGGGCCGCATTTCTCACTGCCGTGCGCGGCGACGGACAAAGCAGCCGCAGAGTTGTGAGAAATGCGGGTTAGTGCTTTCCGTAAGGAGTTGTTTATGCCAAGAGGAGCCAGCCGTAAGCGCGAGAACGAGTACAAGGACCTGAAGAAAGAGTTCAAGAAAGAAGGGCGCTACAAGGGACGAGAGGAAGAGGTAGCGGCGCGGATCGTTAACAAACAGCGGGCAGAGTTCGGAGAGACAAAGGCGGAAAAAGCGAAAGACCGCGCCGGCAAATCGCCGGATCGCGGCCTTCCGATTCCAAATTACCAGCGACTGACGATTCCGCAAGTTGTCGATAAAGCCAAAAAACTGTCGAGCGCTGAAAAGAAGCGGATCATCAGCTACGAGAAAAAGCACAAGAATCGTAAGACGCTGCTCGAACAGTTGAGCTGACTCTGCCGCCGCTTCCGCTGCCTAGAACACGCGGACAAACAACCGGTACGTGAGTCCCCGGCCGAACGCATTATCGCTCGTCGCCACGTGGATGACGTGCCTGCCAGCTGCCGCCGCCGTGTAACTGACGCACGCATCGTTGCTCCCCGGCAGGATGGGCTGACCGGTGGCGGAAAGGCTTTGCCCGATGGCAAAGATCCTGAGCTCGGCGGCCATCGGCGAACCGGTAAAACTCGTCAGTAGTATCGCCTGGACCGTCTGCCCTTGGGTGAGATCGACCGCGAAATTGTCCTGTTCCGATCCGTCGAAGTTCGCGTTGATCGTCCCACGGATCTCCGCCGGAGCGCTGATGACATGAGGGGTAGATAGTTTGTTATCCTCAAGCTCGTAGGCCGTGTTGCTTCGAAACGACGAATCGCTTTGCACCGGTACGGTCGAATACACCGTGTTCTCGGCATTCTTGGACTCCTTTAATGCGACGACGACGATCGGTGCGTTGCTCGAGAACTGCAAGACTCCTCTGAAATTGTTAAATGTGAGGTCCTTGAAGAGCTCGGTGAGGAATTCGGCCTTGTGCCCGTGTTGCCGAACCTCGAATTCGCGCTCTCCCTTGAGGGACCCGTCTGCATTGTAGAGTCGGGCGGTTACGTGCGCCGATCCCCACTCAGAAGTATTCGCGATCCCATAGCCGGTATTTGTATCCACGCCTGGTGCCAACTCCCCGTCCATGCGGTGTACCGGAAACGAAAGCTCGTGCGAAGGTTCGGCGGGCAAAACGGCGGCCTCCCACAAGGGAACCGTCTGGCCGGCGCTCAACTGCCGATATGCGCCATAGGTTGCGGAAATCTGCAGAGGGGTGTCTGAAATTACCTTCGTCCAACCAGCCTGTGCCGCGCTGGCCAACGAGAGGTTGACCACGTATCTCGTCCGGGCTCCCAGTTCGAAGTTAAGTGAAGATGCTTCGCTGGTCAGTTTCTGGTCATCGGGAGACGCGGTGCGAAGCGTCAAGGTTTCGCCGAACCAGCTCTTGAAGAAATACATCTGAATATGAGCGGCGTTCTGAGTCGGGTTGTAGACCGAGAACTGCGTCTGCATCGTCAGGTCGCCTGCGGTGCCTGCCGCAGTCTGGGGGAAGAAATAGGTGTTTGGGGCCATCCACTGAGCCGAGACCACCGAGACAAGAAACGGCGCAACCATCAGAGCAAACGACAACCGAAAGATTCTGGACATCTCCCCCTCCTTAGCGAATGGCGGTGCCGGCCTCGATCGGCGGGCAGGCAAGCCGCACGAACCGCAGTATAGGGCGAGTCCGTCCAGAAACAAACTACATGTCCATGTAGTATTTGGACTTGGAAGCCCTTCCCGAGCCCAGAATCTTATTGACCGAAGCGCTTTTAGTTCTTATGCTTGCCAGCAATTAAGCGCCTTTTGCTAACGTGAAAAGGGAGGCAGCTCATGTTGATGCGGCTCGTTCGGGTTCTGATTCTCTTCCTGGTCGCCGCTTTGCTGACGATTGGGGCGCTCGCGCAAGTCACTTTCCGGGCCGAGTCACCGGTCATCACGCCGGGGACGGCCGGCTGCGTTCAGGTCGGCTTGTTTGTCAGCCTGCCGTCGACCGCGATGCCCCCGGACTGGGGTGGGCTCGTCGCTACGCTGGACTACGACGCGGACCCGGGCGTTCTGGTAACCGGAGTGTCGCCCTGGGCACGGATCTCCAATTTTGCGCCCGTCTCCAGCCCGGGATTGACGGACCCGGCCACCTCGCAACCTCCGCATTCTACAGGCGGGGGGTTGTTCATGGACCCGTGCCAGCCGGATGCGTTGATAAACAGCGTGGTCCTCGGCGGCGGCATGAACATACCGTTTATCCCGGGGACTTCGATGGCGATGGTTTCGGAGACGGTGAGTCCGATGTCCCCGAACTCGGGCAGAATAAGTCTCCTTTCCGGCGGTAGCTTCGACACACCCGTGGGGCAGGATCATTTGTTCGCCGTATTGACGTTCATGGTCACCGGGAATCCAGGTGGCATCCGGATCACTTTTGTGAACCCGATGCCCGGCTCGAATGCACTGCTCGACCTGAATGAGATGGTGGTTGAGGCCGCCACCAGCGGAGGCGTGGTCCAATTCGCAAGTTCCTCCACCGCGGTTCCTACGCTGTCGCAGTGGGGCATCATTGCGTTTCTGTCGGGACTACTGCTGTCTGCCCTCGTTTTTTTGCGTCGGAGGCCGACTGTTACCTAGCCGATGAAGTTACCGCTCGTCATATCGTTTGTGCTCCTGGCCCTCTCCGCCGGCTCCCTGGTCGGTTGGGCACTCACCGGCTTGGCTGTCCCTGCTGAAAGGCCCCGGAGGAAGGCCTGGGGCATTCTGAGCCTGGGTGTTTTGCTCGGCATCGGAGCTGTTCTTGTTTATTTCCTCGGTCTCCAAGCCGGCCGCTCGCCGAATCCGGTAGCGCGATCGGCGCCGTGGGAGGACTTCCAGCTGCAGCTGGATAGTATCCAAATCCCCCGGGCGGACGCGCTGGAACCCATCCGGGAGGAGGTCTCGCTTTCGGCAGCGCTCTCTCATTTGGACCAGGGTGCCGAAATCTGGAACAAAAAATACAAGTGCATCGGCTGCCACCTCAACGGCTCCTACCTGTTGTTGCGCCCAGCCTTTTCAGCGGTTGCCGGCGCCCCGTCGCCTGATACGCGCGAGTTCTTTCTGAAGAACCTGGAACCGTTTGTCGGGAAAAAGGAAGAGCTCCTTCTGCGGAACGGCAACAGGCCCGCGCAGGTGGTTTGGGCGGCTGCCGGACTGGCGGCCTGGGATGCCCATGTCGTACGGGCTCTTTCCCCGGAGACAGATGGAGTGTTGCGCTGCATGTTCCGGTTGCAGAAGGAGAACGGGGCATGGCTGTCTCCCGACTGCTGGCCTCCCCTCCAATCGGACGCCTACCAATTGGCAACCGTTGCCGCGCTAGCCGCCGGCACGGCGCCTGGCTGGCTGGATGGTGCCAAGGAGCCGGATTTGAGACGCCGCCTCGTGCTGCTGCGGAAGTACCTGGCCGATACGACTCCACCGCACGAATATGCGGCGGTATGGCGTGTCTGGGCTTCGACAAGGTTTCCCGGTGTTTTGAAGCCGACCGCTCGGGCGGCAAGCCTCGAGCCGATCTGGAAGCTGCAGCACGAGGACGGAGGCTGGGCGATCCGCGACTTCGCTGACCCCGCACAATGGGGCGGAGGGTCTCGCCGAGCCCAGCTCGAGGCAGAACCTGGTTACCGCAAGGCTCCGAGCGACGGTCACATGACTGGCCTGGCCGTTTGCGTGTTGAGAGACGCCGGTATCCCCGCCGGTGACCCGAGAATCGAGAAGGCCGTGAGCTGGCTGCTGAAGAACCAACGCAAGAGCGGGCGCTGGTGGTCGAAATCGCTGAATACCGACACGTACCACTTTCTCACGTACGGCGCGACCTGCTTTGCCCTGGCCGCTCTCGAGAAATGCGGCCGGCTCACGCCCACAAGGCGTTAGCCCGCATTTCTCACACTTGTGAGACTCCCCTGCAATCCGCTAGATTTGCTGTCTGGGAGCAGAACTTTGTACAAAGCCCCTATCCGCTATCACCTGCCGTTCGTGATCTCGCTGGTTCTGCTCTTTGCGGCGACGACACTCCCGTTCCGATGCCACTATCCGATCAACTGGGATGCAGCCCAGTTCGTCCTTGGAGTCCGGCACTTTGACGTCCGCGTGCACCAGCCGCATCCTCCGGGCTACCCGTTGCTCATTGGGCTCGCCCGCATTGTTGACCGCGTTCTCGATTCGCCTCACCTGTCGGTGCTTATAGTGGTTTGGGCGTTCGGTCTCGGTGCCTTACTAGTGCTCTA
Organism: uncultured Acidobacteriota bacterium; assembly: GCA_964421755.1. Classification (GTDB taxonomy): domain Bacteria; phylum Acidobacteriota; class UBA6911; order RPQK01; family RPQK01; genus CAVUUN01. Next base: position 7,398 of record CAYQYP010000337.1, on the reverse strand, counting down.
CTGGCTTGTGTTTTCTCTTTGGGGCAGCCGGTGGGCCGGCTTCTATTCCGCGGTTGGTCTTCTCCTGAATCCGCTCTTTTGGTACTACCGGGAAACCGCGCTCACCTACACGGTTGATGCTTTTGTCACGCTTCTGGTCGGCGGATTGAGCTACCGGGCCCTTAGCGGCTCCCCTCGTCTCCAGTATTCAGCTGCGGTTGCACTCGGGCTGCTGGGGGGTGTGCGACCGTCACTGGTATTGCTGCTGGCGCCGGTTGTCTTGTTTCCTTCTCTGGCGCAGAAACGTCACCGGGCGACCGTGGCAGCCGTCGGCCTGCTGGGAATCTCGGTGCTGGCGTGGTTGATCCCGCTGATTGCCTTGTCGGGAGGCGTTTCCATCTTCATGGAAACATCAAGCCGGCTGGCCGTGCAGGGAGCCGCAAACACTTCGGTGCTGATGGGAGCTGGAACTGAGAAGATGCGGCAACAACTGGCCGCGGTGATAGCGCTTGTGGAGATTCCCTGCAACCTGATGTTGTTACCGGCGCTCCTGGGTGCTCTGACTTACTTCGGTGACTTAGTCGTGAAGAAGCGCGTCGGAGCGGAGTCGGCTTTTCTTGGTTGCTGGATCCTGCCTTCGCTTCTGTTCTTCGTGCTCGTTCACTTGGGACAACCCGGGTACCTTCTAATCCTGATACCGCTCGTCTACGTGAGCGCCGGTCGCGTCTGGGTGGCGGTGGAAACGGCCAAAGCGAGATCTTTCAGGGCTGTGGGAGTGTCCTGTCTGATTGGCCTGCTCTTGCTCCACGGCATGGCTTTCCCTCTTATGTCACCCGAGGTGAAGTCCGCACATCTGCACTGGAAGGACAAGCTGCAGCGGCTCGTGTTAAGGAAGGCCAGCGACTTGGGCGTTTTTTGTGCCGCCGTGATCAAGCTCAATGACAAGAAAATCGAAGCGTTGACTGAGACTGTTCGTTCTTACCCCGTCTCGGGCACGCTGGTCATCACGACGCCACCACTCGACGGGACCATCGGACCGCACTACGATCCTCAGCCGGTTGCTTTCCGAACGCTGGGCACCACCTGCCCCGAGTACCGGCTCTTTCTGTTGGGACCGGAGCCTCATGTGCCGTTGACTCTTCAGGAGTTCAAGACCGAGTACCTGCCTACCGTTATTGAGATTCCGCCGGGAGGGAACAGGGTAGTGGTTCTTCTCGACCACATCCCGCCCCAACTGATGCCGGGGCGACTCGACCTCGTGGGGAAAGACCAGCCGGCCCCTCATTACCTGGGTCTTGCGGAGGGACCGTTCGAGTTCCTGGGTGTTCGGTTCGAACCGCTGGAGCCTTAGCCTGAAGCGAAGCGGGTCACGGGAGCTTCTGAACGGTTTAGCCCGAAACCTTCGGCTCCGACTGCCCGGTCTCGACAACCACCTCGGCTTTCAGGCTGTTGGCTATGAAACACTCGTCGTGCGCTTTGCGATGGATGTCGGCGATCTGAGCGGGCGTCGGGATCGCATCACCGGAGAAGCGGATCACCGGGCGAAGGACGATGCGCGAAAACGCCGCCCGCCCATTGGGTCCCTTCCCGATTTCGCCGTGGGCGTAGTCGTCGTATGCGTCCACGACGAACCCGGCTTTGGCCGCGATGGAGAGGAACCAAAGCATGTGGCAACTCGAAGCAGCGGCTACGACGGCTTCTTCCGGGTCAACGTTCGATGGGACCGAGTAGGGCAGCGGTACAACCGTGGGAGAGGAGGAAGCAGGCACAACGGTTCCCCCGTCGAAATGCCACTCGTGGGCGCGGCTGTACTTCCCATCTCTGAAGCGGGCATCGCCGCGCTTCCATTGAACGTGAGCCGTGTAGGTGTGCATATTGTCGATTCTGGTTGAATTCAGTCTAGCCAAACTCCTTGAGCACAACAATGCTCGTCGCTTCTCCGGGCAGTCTGACGCCGCTCGGCAGCCGCTGGATCGTGCTCCGGCCGTAGGTCCGACTCCCAAGTCGGACATCCTGACTTACTCGCGGCGACCAACCGCGCACTTCGCAATAAACGCTGCGTCTGTAGTCTGTTACCGCTCGGCAGCGGTTGGATCGTGCTCCGGAGGTCGATCCGGATGTCCGACTTGGAAGTCGGACCAACGGGACTCCCGTTCCATCCTTGACACACTGCGGGCCTCACCATATTCTCCGTCGTGGACAGGGAGGACCAAACGTGATGGACAGACGAACATTTTGCTGCGCGGGCATCGTTACGGCAACAACTCCGGCGCTGGCATCAGCGGTTGCGCCGGCCCGGTTGGCTGCGCCGGCAATGAAGCTGGTGATAGGCAGTGACCACGCCGGTTTTCCGCTGAAGGGCCCCGTCATCGAGATCCTCCGCTCGTGGGGCCATGCCGTGAACGACGTCGGGACATATTCGACGGCGCCAGTCGATTTCCCGGACATCGCCAGGAAGGCATGCGCCGAAATCCTGACCGGGCGCGCTGACCGTGGAGTCATGGTGTGCGGAACCGGCGTTGGCGCCGCGATTGCCGGGAACAAGATCAAAGGGATTCGTGCGGCGCTTTGCCATGACACCTACTGCGCGCATCAATGCGTCGAACACGACGACGTCAATCTGCTCTGCATCGGTGCCTGGATCATAGGTATCAAGGTCGCGGAGGAGGTCCTTCACGCTTTCCTCGGCGCCCGCTTCAGCACGGAACCGGAGTTCCGCCGGCGGGTGAAAAAACTCGAAGAACTGGAGTCCTTTCGGCCGTAGCGCGGATTTCGGGCGATTTCGGGGACATAATACTTAATTCCCACCCCGTGACTGCCGAACTTGCCGTTGGCAAAGGAATTAAGTTTTGTGTCCCCGAAATCCCCGAAATTCCCGAAATTCAGGTGTGCCCGAACAAACACGGAGTTCCAAATGTCTGAACACAATTCAAACGAGAGCATGAAAATCGATCGTCGCGGATGGCTGCGGAAGAGCGCTGTTGCGACATTGGCTGCAGGCACCGCACATTGGTCGGTGACCGCCGGGTCGCCCGCCGATTCGGCTTCGGGCCTTGCCCTTCGCGAGAAGTTCTTTGGCTGCGTTGCCGGAGTCTACGTTGGCTCCTCGATGGGAGCGGCCGTTGAAGGCCAGAGTTGGGAAACTATCGAGCAGAAGCACGGCACCCTGGATAAACTTCTGCCGTATCGCCATTACACGGGCACGAGCAATTGGACGCGCGAGCCGGGCACTACGGAAGACGGCGTAGAGCGGCAGAAGCTGATGATTGCTGCGATCCTCGAGAAGCAGGATCGGGTCACTGCCGAAGACGTCCGGAAAGCCTGGGTTGAACACATGAATCCCAACGCTCCGGGTCTTATATCCGAACCGTTCGAAGGATCGCTCCTCGCGATGGCTAAGACGCCCGTCCCCGCCGCGGACATCGGCAAATACTGCGACTACTCGGGACTCATCTCGATGGCTCGGTCGTGTCACCCGATCGGTCTGATCAACGCCGGGGATGTGGAGGGTGCCATCGTGGATGTCCACGAGGTCGGACAACTTTACAATACGGGCGGTTCTCGGGGCATTCGGTGGGCCGAAGTCACGGTGGTTGCGATCGCCGCCGCCACCCGGCCCGGGGCCACGGTAGACAGCGTACTGGCAGCCATCTTTGATAACTGCGATAAGCCCAGCCATGCCTTCCAACGCGAGGTTGGTGTACGCAGCGAGCTGGAAGCTGGTTTGAAGTTGACAGCCGGTTGCGCGGATTTCCGTGACCTGCGGCAAAAATTCGCCGGTAAATACAGCGGCCAGGGAGTCCCCTACGCCATGAGCTATGCCAACGAAGTGGTGACCAAGGCTGTCTGCATCTTCCGCATGACCGGTGGCAAACCGTGGGAGACAATCAAGTCCGCCGTCAACATGGGCCGCGATACCGACTGTCTGGCTGCCGTGTCGGGTGGCATTGCCGGAGCGCTCGGCGGCGGCGATTCAATCCCGGGGGATCTCATCAGGCAGGTGGACCATGCCACCTCCCTTAACCAGTACACCTGCGCGCGCCGAACCATAAGAGAGACTTCGGACGGGCTATATGATGCTTATCGGACCCGGCTGAAAAAGCTCCGGGCATTCGTCGATGCGATGGAAAAAGCTTAGGCGCACACCGGTATGACTGAGGCGGGAGGAAAAGGCAATGCTCAACTTCACGGTCAAGAACCCGACCAAGATCCTGTTTGGAAAAGGATAGAGGGAAGGGAGCCATTTCCCTGGAGACTCTGGTCAACGGTATTCGTCTTGACGATGGCCGCCGCGTTGCTCATCCAGCTGGTCCTGCTGCCCCTGGTCTTTCCCTCCTGGAGTGCGGGCGGCGGGTTGGTGGATAACTGTCTGGATTGTGCACAATACCATCGGATCGCCGCAGCGATGGCCGAAAGAATCCGCCAGAACGGGTGGTCGGCATGGGAACTGAGACCGGAGGGGCATGCCCCAGCCGGTCTCGCAGCTGCGTTATATGCGATCACGGTTTCCAGGCTGTGGACGATGGTACCGGTTAACGCGGCGGTTCATGCCACCACTGTCGCGTTGCTTTTCCTGATCCTCACATCCTTCGGCTGTACGTCCCGGAGCGCGTTACTGGGAGCGGCTCCGTTTGCCCTCTTTCCTTCGAGTGCCCTCTGGTATGCGCAACTGCTGAAGGACGGCTTTTTCTTCCTGGGATTTTTTCTCTTTGTGCGCGGTTGGATTTCCATAATGCAATCGTCAGGGCGACCACGGCTCCCTCGAGCTCGGCTTCTGGCAGTCGTTCAGGCTCTGTCTGGAGCTTTCGTCCTCTGGGTCATTCGGCCGGAAATGGTCAAACTGGTTCTCGGCCTGTCCTCTGCAGTTTGTGCCGCCGGACTGATCATGGCATTCGTCTGCGGCCGGTTCAGAACGTGGAGGCGGGCTTTCCTTGGAGGGTTCGTCCTCGCTTTGGGTGCGACCACTCTTGCGGTCTGCCTGGATTACCTGCCCAATCGAACTGAACCCCCCCGATCCGTCAGGCCCCCGGCACTTGCAGATACCGTGGCTCGGGGACCGGATTCCGCTCAGGCAAAGCGGACACCGACGGGAAGTTCGCGCTTGGCGGCTGGAGCAGTGGCAGCCGCGCTGCGTGGGTTTGTATACCTCCCCGTTCGCCTGGCCGCTGTTGCGATCCAAAAGCGGCAGGCCTACCTCGCCGAGCAAGGCGCATCTGACATGGACCGCGACGTCCAGGTGGAAACTTTTGGCAACCTGGTTGCCTATTTGCCGAGGGCCGTTCGGAACGCTTATTTGTCTCCTTTTCCTCGGCACTGGTTTAGTCAAGGCACCCACGCTTCCACGACCAGTTTGCGGCGGGTGTGCGGGTTTGAAATGCTGGTGGTCTATTTTGCTCTCTGCTGCCTGCCCTTTGCCGTTTGGCGCAAGAGACGAGACGTGTTCCTTTGGGCAGCGCTGCTCCATGCGGGTGGGATGCTCGTCGTTCTCGGCACGATTGTGACCAACTGGGGGACCCTGTACCGCCTCAGGTACGGTTACCTGATGCTGTGGGTGGGAATCGGTCTGGCCGGGTTCCTGGAAGTCGCGGACGAGCTTCGTCAGCGAAGAAGCCGTCTTAATCAGCGACCTGACCGGTCCGCCCGTCCTGCCTGATCCCGACGACCAGGCGCTCGAATTCTGAGGCATACCGTTCCAGGGAAAAAAACTCGCAGACTCGCGAGCGCCCTTTTTCACCCATCTTCCGGCGAAGCTGTTCATCAGCCAGGAGCCCGAGGGTCCGGTCGGCGATCAAATCGTCTCTTCCTGGCGGAGTCAGGTACCCGGTTTCTCCGTCCAGAACAGTCTCGGCAGGTCCTCCCCGATTGGTACTGACCACCGGGATGCCACAAGCCATGGCCTCCGTCACTGCCAGCCCAAAACTCTCAAACCGGCTGCTGCAGACGAATACGTCGGCGGCCGCCATGATGCTCTCGACCCTCGGAGTCCATCCCAGAAACCGCACTCTGTCTCGCAGCAACGGGTCGCCACCGACTTCGGCGTGGATTCTGACTTTCAGTTTCTCCTCGTGTCGCCCTCCAAAGACATTGTCTCCGGCGACGGCAAAGCAGACGGTAGGATTCTGGAGGGCGATCCTCCGGGCTGCCTTCAAAAAGATATCGTGCCCCTTGACATCCTGGTACCTGCCCACAAAGACGACCAGTGGGCTTTTTTCAGGCAGGTCCAACTCCCGGCGAATCGATTGTTTTAGATCAGGGCGGGGTTGAAACTGGCAAGTGTCGATTCCGAGATGCAGCGTCCGAACAAGGTCGGGCTGCATAAAAGGAGGCTGACCCAGGAAGCCGGATCTCACGGCTTCGGAGATAGCCAGTGTTCGGGTGGGGCCGTGGCGGAAGAATCTCCGTTGCCAGGGCTTGGGATGAAACCACCAGCCGTAACAGGTGAAAACCAGGGAGATGCTGTTTCGTCCACAGACGGGTGTCACAAACGGCAGCGTGTGGAAATCCGAGTGGACGGCTGCCGGGGCGAGTTTTTCGATGACCCGACCGATTCGCCGGGTGGCTGGAAGATGCCGCCAGATCGCCGGCACAAACCAGGTGGTGGCCCCGCGATATGGAGTCAGGGTGGTGAGGACGCCCTCCTTTCTAGCCGATTCAGGGAGTTGGCCATCGCGAGGGCAAAGCAACACGGGGTCATGGCCTCGCTCCTGCAGGCGGCTCATGAGACCCATCAGGCTCGTCTCTCCGCCTCCGAGTCCGGTGTAGTAACTACAAAAAACAATGCGCAAACGCCGCCCTCCCTCGTTATCCCCCGGTGCAGGCTGTAACAGTGAATCATACAGTGGCCACCAGGCAACCCTAAAATGGGGGCGGGCATGACGCAGGGCACGACAGCGAGGGTGTTGAAAATGTTGACTGACGTGATATTTCCGTCAAGCGGATTGCCGAAATGACCCCAACGGGGTCACGTAGCAAAGCCCAGGGTTGCCCGCGTTGTGTGCGGGAAACCCTGGGTAGGGGTGTTCGTATGCATCCAACCCTGAAAGGGTTGCGTACCGCACTACGCAACCCTTTCAGGGTTGGATCCTTCCCGCCGTCAACCCGGGGTTTCCCGCACACAACGCGGGCAACCCCGGGCTTTGCTACGTAACGCCTTCGGCGTTGAAAACGTCACTAAGCCGCCGGTCGAACGCACTTCTCCGACCTTTTTCAAGACCCTCGCTTCATGCGCGGCTCCATTCGCTCCCTCTTGGAGGTTCCTCGTGCACTTGCCGGAGCGAATGGCGGCGACTACAATGAGCCGCGCCGGGGAAGCGAGCGACTGAATCATTCTCCATGGCCGCCTGGACTTCCAATATTGCGGACCACTTTCATGCGGGTAGCGCACATCAGCAAGTCAACCGGGATCGCAGGCTCCGAGCG
>CAYQYP010000336.1:0-37795 GCA_964421755.1 uncultured Acidobacteriota bacterium | reverse complement strand
AACCCCTTCAGGGTTGAACCCCATGCAAGCCTCCGACCCGGGGTAGCCCGCCAAAGCGCGGGCAACCCCGGGCTTTGCTACGTGACCCCGTTGGGGTCATTCGGTAATCCCCTCCGGGGATGTGACAAACAGGTGAAGATTAACTCTTCGCGAATGATTCGCGAATGATTGGTGGTCCGCTTACTCTCGCTCACTGCCGTTCGCTCTCGTGCGCGGCTCGGAAAAGGGACGCTGCGTTTATTGCCCGACAAGCGGCTCTACTGCTTACTTTCCGGTGCGGCGTAGTAGCCCGGTCGTGTGCTGGCCACGACGCCCGGATTCACGGCCCGGATCTCGACATTACGCCACCGGCCGTCACGAGCGGGGTTGGAGGGGGTGTAGGACATGTAGTATTGGTTCTTCAACTCGTCCGCAACGGCCTTGTAGACATCCACGAGCGTCGAGAACGCCCTGGCGTCGAGCACTTTGCCACCGGTCTGCGTGGACAGTCTCTCCAGATAGCGTTTGTTGGACAGGATATAGTCGTCGCTGAGCTCCCGCTGCATCGCATAGCGCGGGTCCTGCCGGGCCGCAATTGCGCCTGCCCAGTACTCGTCCAGTTTGGAGACGGTATAGACCATTGCCTCCGACTTGATCGCCATCTCCAGGACCTCGGTCGGGTCAACGGAGCTGCCGGTGTCGGCGCCGTCGGTAAGCAGAATGACCGCTTTCTTCCCTGAAACCCCCTGCAGCAGATCATCGAAGGTAACGTAGAGGGCATCGTGCAAGACGGTGGTCCCCTTGGGATATATGCTTAAGAGGGCGTTTTCGATCCGCTGCCGGTCGTTTGTCCAGTTACAGATCAGTCTTGGCTGGTAGTTGAAGACGATGATTGCCACCTGATCTTCCGGCCCGAGGTTCTTCACGAGCTCCAGGGCCGCTCGCCGGATTTCTGCCTGCTCGGAAATGGTGCTTCCGCTGATGTCGACCAGAAGGACGGCACGCACCGGAACCGCCTCGCTGTAAAAATTCACGATCTGCTGGCGGACGCCGTCTTCAAAAACCTGAAAGCTGTCCTTGTTGAGGTCTCGCACGAACCCCCCGCCGACCGACCGGGCGTTGACCGAGAGAAAGACCTGGTTGACCGCCACGCCGATCCTGAATCCGGGGCGTTGTTGCTGGTCGGTATCCTGCTGCTGCGCCGGTGGTGTCTGGGCAGCCGGGGGCTTGGGTTCCTGGTTGGTGCCACTGCCTTGCTGGGCCAAGACGGTGGCAAGACTAAAGACGAGTAGAAGACCTTTCAACACGACCGAGATTATACCATTGGGCACGCGGCTCTCGCGGGGCGCTACTGCTGGCGCCATCGCTTACCCTTTGGGCTTTCCATTCGAGCCTTTGCTGAGATATGCTCTCGGCGACCGGTTCGCATCCCTTATTCTTCGCGTTTAGACGCCTTTCCTGCTAACGTGCGCGAGCCTGGGGGTCACCAATCGGGAAAAAAGCGGAGGCGAAGGAAACTTTCGGCCTTGGTATTCCGTAGTTTAATTCGATTATGAGCATGAGCAAGAAGAAGAAAATCGGCATTGTTATCGCAGCGGTGGTCGTCCTTGCCGGGATCATCGGGTTCAGTGTGAACGCCCGGCGCAAGGTCGAGACACTGGTTCAGCTCGAAAAGGTTGATCTGCGCGACAAGCTGGTGGCAAAGGTTTCGGCAACCGGGGAGATCAAGCCGAAAGAATACGTCGAGCTTCAGTCGGAAATCGCCGGCGTCATTACTCAGGTCTACGTGAAAGAGGGGGACGTCGTCGAGAAGGGTGACATCCTGCTCCGGATAGACCCGATTCAGACCGAGACCGAGAGCCGCGCCCAGGCGTCGGTGCTCGAGATTTCACGCAATGATGCCTTGAACCAGAGGGCGGGCATCGAGCTCCAGCAGAGCAATGTGGAGCGGGATCGGTCGAATGTCCGGGTGGCTGAAGCCGAGCTCAACCGCGCTCAGAAGAACCTCGAGATCGCCAAGGCGAGTTTCACCCGTAAGCAGGAACTCTACGAAGGAAACCTGATCTCGAAGGATATTTACGACGTTGCGAAGGCGGATTTGATTACAGCAGAAACAAGCCTGATTTCGACCGAAGCGCGGTTGGAGCAGGCGAAAGCTCAGCTTGCAGTCACGGAGGTCGTCTTGGCGCAGGCTCGGAACTCCTACAGGGCATCCGAGTCTCGGGTTAACCAAAACACGGCTCTCTACGCCCGGACCCAGGACCTGCTCGCAAAAACCGTGATACGTTCGCCCCTCGGAGGCGTAATCACAAAATTGAACGTCGAAGTTGGCGAGCGGGCCGTTCCGGGTACCTTGAACAACCCACTGGCGACCTTGATGGAAATCGCCGATCTGTCGATCATCGAGGCCGAAGTCGAGGTGGACGAGACGGATATTGTCAACGTGAAGGTGGGCCAGGAGGCCGAAATCAAGGTGGATGCTCTTCCGGACACCCCGCTCAAGGGCCTGGTTACGGAAGTCGGCAATTCGGCGATCACCCAGGCCACGAGCCAGCAGGAGGCGAAGGATTTCAAGGTGGTTGTTCAGCTGACGGAGCCCCCGCGAAGTCTGCGGCCTGGTCTGAGCTGCACCGCCGAGATAACGACCGCGATCCGTGAGAAGATCATCGCCATTCCTCTGCAGGCTCTGACCGTTCGGGAGTTCGAGATCGACGACAAAGGCGCGTTGATCAAGCCGCCGGCGGAGACGAAGGACAAGAAGGACAAGAAGAAGGCAACCGCAGAGGCCTCCGACAAGAAGGAAAAGAAGCGGGAAAAGAAAGAATTCCAGGGTGTTTTTGTGGTTAAGAGCGGGAAAGCTGAATTCGTCCAGGTCACGACCGGAGTGACCGGCGATACGGACATCGAGATCCTGTCGGGACTTAAGCCCGGAGCGGAGATCGTGACCGGCAGCTTCAAGACTTTGCGAACTCTCAAAGACGGAGAGGCCGTGAAGCCCGAGCCGACAGAGAAGAAAGGGTAACGCCAATGTCCGAGGCTCTCATACGTACGGTCGATTTGTGGAAAACGTACCAGATGGGTTCAGAGGAGATTCACGCTCTACAGGGAGTGAGTTTCGAGATTCAACGCGGCGAGTACGTGGCGATCATGGGCCCGTCGGGCTCTGGAAAGTCGACTCTGATGAACCTGATCGGATGTCTGGATACGCCGAGCAAGGGTCAGTACATTCTTAATGGGAAGACTGTCAGTGAGATGAATGATGACGAGCTGGCCCATATCCGCAACCAGGAAATCGGGTTCGTCTTTCAGACATTCAACCTGCTGGCCAGGGCGACCGCGCTCCATAACGTGGAACTTCCGCTGATCTACGCCGGGATATCGGGCTCGGAGCGCAAGGCGAAGGCGATGAAGGCTCTCGAGGCAGTTGATTTGGGCAAGCGAGTTACACATCGGCCGAACGAGTTGTCCGGCGGCCAGCGTCAGAGAGTTGCTGTGGCGCGCGCGTTGGTCAACAATCCGTCTATCATCCTTGCGGATGAACCAACTGGAAACCTGGACACCAAGACCGGCAACGAGATCATGACTCTTTTCGAGCGACTGCATGAGGAAGGGAACACGATCATTCTGGTCACGCACGAAGCTGATATCGCACTTCACGCGCACCGGGTCGTGCACATACGCGACGGGAAGATCGAGAAGGACGAGACGGTGAGCAGGCCCGTTCGTCCTGCTGTGGGGGTGGCTTGATCGACTGTCAGGCGCGTGTTTGTGACACGACGGGGTCTTTAGAGGCCCTACTGAAAGAGATGCGGACGGCGCGGGTTTCCCGCGCCGTTTTGTTTGGGGCCGGCGCGAGCGTTTCCCCTGCCGCTCTTGCGGAGGTTCGAGAGCGACATGCTGGCCGATTTGCAGTGGTCGGGCGCCTGGACCCGAGGTCGGCACCCGCGGTTGCTGAATGCGAGCGCTTGTGCGAAGCCGGCCGTATTGACGGCGTGGAGATGTGCCCGGACGGGGACCCCGGCGCACGCTGGGTAAACCTGCCTGAGGTCATGTCCGTCTGGGAACGTTTGGAGAACCTCCGGGTCCCCGTGAGCATCTGCATTGCTTCGCAGGAGTACAACCAGTTTTCAGACGTCGTCACTTCTTTCCCGAGCCTTACGATTGTTCTTGATGACCTGGGCAAGGGACCGCAAACCGACCTCTCCCAATTGCTCCCCGTCATGGTCGAATACGCCCGCTACCCCCGGGTCGTTGTGAGCATATCGGGACTGTTTCGCATTTCTAGCGAGGGCCATCCTCACCGAGGGCTTTGGCCGGCGATTTCCGAGATATTCGAAGGCTTTGGCCCCGGGCGGCTGGTGTGGGGATCCGGCTATCCGGATGTGGTTTCTGCGTGCGGCTATGGGGCCGAAGCGAGTCTACTCGAGCAACTTCCTTTCTTGAATCCCGTCGATATAGAGACAATCGCTGAGCGCAACCCGGCGCGGCTGTGGTTTGAACGTCACGCCTGAGTCGCTTCTCGGCTTTACTTAAGGGGGCACTCTGGTATGATGGGTTCGAACGCGAGGCGCCCGATGCGCGGCGGTTCCGAGGGGTCCAGCGAGCCCCGAAGTGGTTGAAGGAAGGTAACTTGATCGATGTTGGACGAGCCGTTGAAAGAATACAGGAAGAAAGTCGAGGCCGCGATTAACCGGGCGTTGACGGATTCCCCAGAAATAAATGCGGCCATCGAAAAGATCAGAGACGGTGGCTACGATGTCTTTTTGATCGTGGAAGCGACGATTGGTTTTAACAAGAAAGAAGACGCGGAGAGTGAAGCCAAAAGCCGCGCCGTCAAGCTAGACCTGACCAGCCAGGACGAGAAGTTCCTCCGAATGCTGAAGATCAGTCCTGAATAGTTGTTTCCGGTCGGGTTTCTCAATATCCCCCTGATTAGCTGACTTCGAGCAGGTGTGCCCCGTGAGGGAGCACGCGGCCGATGACGTGTCCTGTGATGCCCTTTGCTCCCAAGGCGCGGATCAGCGCGGGGACCTCAGCCTCGGGCAGGCTGATGAGGAGACCTCCGGAAGTCTGAGGGTCGAGGAGGAGTTTTTGGATCACCGGGGCCGTATCGAACCACTGGATCTGGTCTCCGATATAGCGACGGTTGGCCTGGACCGCGCCGGGAAAGACGTCCTGCTGGCCAAGGTCCAGGGCGCCCTCCATGAGCGGAACGGATTGGGCGTTGATAGCGATGGTAACGCCGGAGGCCTTGGCCACCTCATAGGCATGGCCGAGCAGGCCATAGCCGGTGATGTCGGTGACGGCGTTGACGTTGTATTCGCCCAGTGAACGGCTGGCTTGATCGTTCAACCGAAGCATCCAGGCAATCGCGGCGTCTGCGACCGCCGAGGGTGTCACACCGCGCTTGATTCCCGTGGTAATCGTGCCCGTCCCGATCGGTTTGGTAAGGATAAGTACATCCCCTGCGCGGGCATTTCGGTTGGTATAGACCTTCGAGGGATGGACCGTGCCGGTGACGGCGTACCCGAGCTTGAGCTCCGGATCCTGAACCGAATGTCCCCCGATGATGGACACCTTGGCGTCGACCATCGTCCGGGCGCCGCCCGCGAGCATGGCCTGAAGAACGGTCTCGGGGAGGTTTCGAACAGGGAAGCCGACCACCGAGAGGGCGAAAAGCGGCACGGCGCCCATGGCGTAGATGTCGCTGAGGGCATTGGCGGCAGCTATTTGTCCGAAGATGAAGGGGTCATCGACAATCGGGGTGAAGAAGTCGACGGTCTGGACCAGGGCAAGCTCGGGGTTGAGCAGGTAGACTCCGGCGTCGTCGGCCGTCTCAAAGCCAACCAGGACATTAGGATCGCGGAAGAGCTCGATCCCGCTAAGGGCGCGCGCCAGAACCTCCGGCGCCAGCTTGGACGCTCAACCGGCGCAGGCGGCCGCCTCGGTCAGCCGCTTTCGTTCCTGCTCAGTCATGCGGGGATTATAGCAGCAGACAAGCAGACAAGGAGAGGGGGAGACAAGGAGACAAGGAGAGAGGGGGAGAGGGAACGCGGTGCCTATGTTCGCGCTCGTGCTCGTAGACGTAAGCGGTCTTTAGCCGTTTCTTGCGGCTGGCCAGGCTGATTCGTTTTTGTCTCCCCCTCTCCCTGTCTCCCTGTCTGGTATCCGACTGGTATAATTTGTCACACATGGTTGATCGCTATGACGTCATCGTAATCGGTGGGGGCCACGCAGGATGCGAGGCGGCGGCTGCTTCGGCACGCATGGGGGCGAGGACCGCGCTGGTTACGATGAGCGTCTCGATGATCGCTCAGATGTCATGCAACCCGTCGATCGGCGGCATTGCGAAGGGGCACCTGGTGCGCGAAATCGATGCGCTCGGGGGCCTGATGGGACAGGTGGCGGATCGGACCGGGATTCAGTTTCGTCTGTTGAACCGAAGCCGCGGCCCGGCGGTTCGAGCGCCTCGGTGCCAGAGCGATAAACAGCTGTACCGACAGGAGATGCAGCGGAGTCTTCGGGGGATCGAGGGGTTGGATCTGGTGGAAGGGGAAGCGGCGGAGCTCGTTGTAGGCGCCGATGGTCTGGAGGCGGTCGGGCTGGGTGACGGGCGGCGGCTGGAGTGCCGATGCGCGGTTCTGACGACCGGGACCTTTCTCGACGGGTTGTGTCACGTCGGAGAGCATAAGTTTCGGGCGGGACGTTCGGGAGAAGCGGCTTCGCGCCAGATGGCCCAGTCGGTCCGATCGATCGGCTTTCGGACGGGTCGTTTGAAGACGGGTACGCCGGCGCGCCTGGCGCGCGGCAGCATTGATTTTTCGCGGTTCCAGCCGCAGGGCGGCGATGCGGATCCCGTGTTCTTTTCCTTCCAGACGAAGGGCACGACGCTTCGGCAGGTGGACTGCTGGATCGGATCAACGAATCGGACCGTGCATGACGCCATCCGGGCAAACCTCGGGCGAAGCCCGCTTTACGGGGGAGAGATCAAGGGGATTGGACCGCGATACTGTCCGTCGATCGAAGACAAGGTCGTCAAGTTTCCGGATCGCGAAGCGCACCAGGTGTTTCTCGAGCCCGAGGGGCTGGAGAGCGACGTCATCTACGTCAACGGGATGTCGACGAGCATGCCGGTCGATGTGCAGCGCGCGATGCTGGATGCGATCCCGGGCCTCGACCGGGCCGTGATGGTGCGACCGGGCTACGCCGTCGAGTACGACTACGTAGACCCTTCGGAACTTCTGCCGACGCTCGAGACCCGTCGGGTCCGGGGGCTGTTTCACGCGGGACAGATCAATGGAACCACGGGGTACGAGGAGGCGGCGGCCCAGGGGCTGGTTGCGGGCATCAACGCGGCGCTGTGCGCCGGTGGCGGGGACAGCTTTATCGTAGGCCGGACGGAGGGGTATGTTGGAATCCTGGTGGATGACCTGATCTCGAAAGGGGTGGATGAACCCTACCGGATGTTCACCTCCCGCGCGGAGTTTCGACTGATGCTCCGGATCGACAACGCGGACCGGCGGTTGACTCGCCGGGGTCGGGAACTGGGGCTGGTACCGGAGAAGGTGTGGAGGGAGTGCCAGCGGAAGTGGGAGCGCATTGATCGCGCGCTCGGGTTTGTGAGGCAGGAGCGCGTCGGGCGCGGTTGGGGGAGCGGCGGGTTGGAGGGGTGGCAGGTTCACGCCTCAGTAGGAACGCTGCTGGAGCAGATCGTGAAGATGCCGGAATACGGTATTCGCGACGTGTTGCCTGCCCTTGAGCAAGCAGGTATCCGGTTGACGGGTGAGGAGCTCGAGACGGTGGAAGCGGAAGTGAAGTACGAAGGGTACATCAACCACCAGCAGAGGGAGGTCGTGCGCCTGCAGGCTGCGGATCAGAAGCGCATCCCGGCGGAGGTGGACTACGGAAGCATTCCCGGACTGTCCCATGAGATCGTGCAGCGGCTGGGCCGCGTGCGTCCGGCGAGCCTCGGGCAGGCGGCGCGAATACCCGGGGTAACACCGGCGGCAATTTCGATTCTACAGGTGTTCTTGCGCAGAAGCTGCGGGAGGGGGGCGGGTGGAGACGAGTCGCGTATCTGAGCTGGAGACTCTGTTCGGGGTCGAGTTGAGCGGCGAACAACGTCATCAGGTCCGTGTCTATCTGGAAACGCTGTCGCGCTGGAACCGGCGGATTAATTTGACGTCGATCGATCGGGTCGAGGAGCAGCTGCGGCTGAGCTTCTTCGAGGCGTTCTGGGCTGCGAAGCTGTTTGTGAAAGAGGATACGCGCGTTGCTGATATCGGGGCCGGCGCCGGGTTCCCGGGAGTTCCGATCAAAGTGTTCCGGCCCGGGGTGGAGTTGACGCTCATCGAACCGAGCGGGAAAAAGGCAGTGTTCCTTGAAGAAGCGTGCCGGGCCGCCGGAATCGGGGTCAGGGTCTTCGGGGGGCGGGGCGAGGAGTTCGGTGACTGGGAGTCGATTGACCTTGCGACGGTGCGGGCACTGCGGCTCTCCCCCCTCGTCGAACGGCAGCTGTGCAACAATCGAATTGAGCTGCTTGTCTTTCATGGAAAGGCACCCGAAGTCACCGAGGCACGATTTGCGGTGGACCGGCGCGAGCGCGTCCCCGGCTCCGAGAACCGTTTCGTGTCATTGTACGTTCCACGTGAAACATAGCGTGGCGGCCGGCATTTCGGTGCGCTGAGGGTTCGCCGACGTTTCACGTGGAACCGTCCCCCCGTCTTTATTCGGCATTCCGCACTCTGCATTCTGCGCTGAGTGTGTTATTCTCCTCGCCTGCCATGGCACGGGTAATAGCGATCGCGAACCAAAAGGGCGGAGTCGGGAAAACAACTACGGCCATCAATCTGGCCGCCTGTCTGGCGAGCGCAGACCTTCGGGTTCTGCTTATCGACCTGGACCCGCAGGCGAATAGCACCTCCGGGCTCGGCGTCGACAAAAACGCGGTCGCCAGCTCGGTCTACGACGTGTTGAGCGGGACGGTTGCGGTCGGCGCGGCAGTCGTTCACAGCGAGCTGGATTCTCTGGATCTGTTGCCTTCGAACCGGGACCTGATCGGGGCGACGGTGGAACTGCTGGAGTCGCCCGGCCGGGAAGGGCTTTTACGCAATCGACTGCAGGACGTCAAGGGCGCATATGACTTCATTCTGATCGACTGCCCGCCATCCCTTGGTATTCTGACCGTGAACGCGCTCGTCGCAGCGCATTCAATCCTGATCCCCGTCCAATGCGAGTACTTTGCCCTGGAAGGCCTCTCGGAGTTGTTCGGAACACTTGACCGGATCCGCCAGGCACTGAACCCGGCCCTCGAAGTCGAAGGGGTGGTGATTACGATGTACGACGAACGGCTGAATCTCTGTGGCCAGATCCAGGACAACGTCCGGTCGCACCTGGGCGAACAGGTACTTCGTACGGTAATTCCCCGAAATGTCCGGCTCGCGGAGTCACCGAGCTTCGGCAAGCCGATTCTGCTCTATGACGGCCGCTGCAAGGGAGCGGACAGCTATATTCAGCTGGCCCGCGAGATCCTGGCGACCCGCTCGCGGCACTATCGACGATCGTCTTCGGAGTTGCATTCATGAAACGACAGGCTCTCGGTAAGGGCCTAGATGCCCTTCTCCCCAAGACCAAATCCGGTCCCTCGCTGGTCGAAATCGAACTCGAACAGATTCGGCCGAACGCCTATCAGCCGCGGATGCAGTTCGATTCAGCCAGCCTGGACGAGCTTGCCGACTCGATTCGCGAGCACGGCGTCCTCCAGCCAGTCGTGGTGCGCCGGGCAGACAGCGGGTACGAGCTCATCGCCGGAGAACGCCGGTGGCGGGCTGCGCAAAAGGCCGGCCTGGCTCGCGTTCCCGCGCTGATCCAGGACGTCTCCGATGAGAAGATGCTCGAGCGGGCGCTGGTCGAGAATATCCAGAGGGCCGATCTGAACGCCATCGAAGAGGCGAACGCCTACCAGCTGCTCGTGGACGAGTTCCACCTGACCCAGGAAGAAGTGGCCGGCCGGGTCGGCAAAAGCCGCACGGCGGTGACCAACACCCTGCGACTGCTGAAACTGCCGACCGCGGTTCAGCAGGCTGTTCTAAACGGGGAAATCTCGATGGGGCACGCGCGCGCCCTGCTGACACTGCCCAAACAGACGCAGCTGGCTGTCCTGAAAGACATCATCAAAAAGGGACTCTCCGTGCGGCAGGTCGAGCAGCTCGCAAACCGCCTCGCCAACCCGGCCCCGCCCCGCCCCAAGGCGGTGGACCCGAATACCTCGGCAGCGGCGCGCCGGTTGGAGCAGCAGTGGAAGACCCGCGTCGAGATCGTGCGCAGCGGAAAAGCGGGCCGCATCGTCTTTCATTTCTTCTCGGAAGAGGAACTCGAGCGGCTGTATTCGGGCCTTTTGCCGGAATAGGACCAGGACCGATAGGACTTATAGATTCCCGGCTTTTCCTTGGTCCTGTCTATCCTATCCTATTCACCAAGCCACCATGACCTTACCCGCCAACCCCAGACCGGCAGCTCTTTCATCCCTCCGTGGTCTCATCTTCGATTTTGACGGCACCCTGATCGACGCTTCAGAGGCGATCTGTTATTCCTTCAATGCCGTCTTCGGAAAACTCGGTCACGATCCGGTCGAGTGCGCCGATATCCGACGCATGATTGGCCGCCCGCTTCGGGACATGTTCCGAAGCTTCTTTCCCCACGCGTCACCCGGCGAAATCGAGGCTCATGTCGACGAGTACCGCTTGGTCTTCCGCCCCGTATCGGTCAGCCTTTCCCGTCCCTTGCCGGGCGCTCGCGAGGTGATCCCGAAGTTGGCCGAGCGGTTTGCCCTGGCTATCGTCACCTCGCGCGCAGGCGCCGGAACCAGGCGCATTCTTGAGTCGATCGGTTTGCTTCAGTTGTTCCCGGTCATTGTAGGCATTGAAGACGTCACCCGGGCAAAGCCTGATCCGGAGCCCGTCCTGAAGGCGATGAACCAGCTCGGGATCGAGCCGGCCGTCGCTGCGATGGTCGGGGATACGCCTGATGACATTCTGGCCGCCAGGCAAGCAGGGGTGCTCGCTATTGGAATCGCATCCGGCGCGTTCAGTGACGCAGAGCTCGAAGCGGCGGGCGCCGATCGGGTCGTCCGATCGCTGGAGGAGCTGGCGAAAAGCCTGGGTGGCGGGGAGTGTCGGGGACACGAAACCTGATTCTTTTGCGCACCGGGAAAGCGCCGGTTACGGTGGGGGAATTAAGTATTATGTCCTCGAAACTCTCTGGTACTATCTGTCGGTCATGCCATTCGATCCGACGGAACACCCGCATCGCCGTTACAACCAGTTGACCGGAGACTGGATACTGGTCTCCCCGCACCGCACCGCCAGACCGTGGCGGGGCCAGGTGGAAAAACCTGCACTTCTCGGCCGTCCCAAATACGACCCGGGGTGCTACCTTTGTCCCGGAAACCAACGGGCAGGCGGTGTACAGAATCCGAAATACACGAGCACGTTTGTCTTCTCGAACGACTTCGCCGCTCTGCTTCCTGACGTGCCCGCCGCCCATTCGAGTCACGAGCTGCTGCGCGCCGAAGCGGAAGCTGGAACCTGCCGGGTGATCTGCTTTTCCCCAAGGCACGATCTGACCCTCCCGGAAATGGCCCTGGAAGACATTCAGGCTGTGATCGGCGTCTGGGCCGAGCAGACGGCCGAACTCGGAAAGCAGTACCGCTGGGTGCAGGTCTTCGAGAACAAGGGCGAGATCATGGGATGCTCCAATCCGCACCCGCACGGGCAGATTTGGGCCGGCACCGCCCTGCCGAACGAGGCAGCCAAGGAAGAGTGCCGGCAACGCGAGCATTACGCGAAACGGCAGGCCGTTCTTCTCCTGGACTACGTGGGGCTTGAAATCGAGCGCGCCGAGCGGGTCGTATTGGCCAACGACGACTGGGTTGCGCTCGTCCCCTACTGGGCGCTTTGGCCGTTCGAAGTACTGCTTCTTCCGCGGCGCCGGCAGATTCTCCGCCTCACGGACGTCGACCCCCAGGAGAGGGCCAAGCTGGCCGACATCCTCAAGCGATTGCTCATCCGCTTCGATAACCTCTTCGAAACCTCTTTCCCATACTCGATGGGTTGGCATGGGGCACCGACCGATGCGGGCGATTACCCGCACTGGCAACTCCATGCGCACTTCTACCCGCCTCTACTTCGCTCAGCCACCGTTCGGAAATTCATGGTCGGCTATGAAATGCTCGGGGAACCGCAGCGGGATTTGACGGCCGAGCAGGCAGCCCGGCGTCTCCGGGAACTGCCGGAGCGGCACTACCGAGGGACGAGCTGACGGGCTGACGGGCGGCTGGTGGGTAACCAAAGAAGTAATCTGACGCTGTTGTTTCTGCTATTTTTATCAACGGTGGCCGAGTTGGCTGTTTATGCACCAGCAGTGCATACGCACTACCCCTGCGATCCTAGTGCTCCAAGGCATTCAGGACCACTCCCGTAAAAGGGCCGCTGTTCGGTTTTCTCGCCCGGAGCCGAACCGGAGTATGGGTTTTTGAGCCGGGCCCAGTAACCGTGCGGGTTTCAGAGACCCGTCTTTCAGCCAAAGCCCGCAAAACGCGAAATCGTCGCCGCGACGGTCAGCTGACCTGCTGGTCAGCTGTTACTTCCCGATGCAGAAGGTCGAGAAGATCGATTCGAGGATATCTTCGACGGTTGTTTCACCGGTAATCTCCCCGAGCGCCTGAAGCGAAAGGCGAAGGTCGTGAATGACAAATTCCTCGCTTAACCCGGATGCGGATGCCTCCGTTGCACGTCCGATGTGCCCGCGGGTCCGCAAGAGACAATCCCGGTGCCGAACGTTAGTGATTATGGGCGACTCCCCCTCGGGGACGTCGCCCGGCCGGACGAGCGCCTCCCTGATCAGCTCGCGCAGCGGCTCGAGGCGCGATCCGGTCAGCGCGGAGACGGCCAGTTCTCCGGCCGACCCCTCGCGGAGCTCCGCCGGAGTTTCGAGTACCTGCGGCAGGTCGCTCTTGTTCACGACGACCAGATAGCGCACCCCGCGGACGTTCTGCCAGACCTCGCGGTCCGCCAGCGCGAAGGGCGACGAGCCATCGAGCACGAAAAGAACGAGGTGCGACCGCCCGACGTAACTGATCGACTTCTGAATACCGAGCGCCTCCAGCCGGTCGGTGGACGGTCGAATCCCGGCCGTATCCACCAGCTGGACAGGTATGCCTGCGATGTCGATCGTCTCGGTGAGCGCGTCCCGCGTGGTTCCCGGGATCTCGGTTACGATCGCCCGGTCACTGCGCAACAGCGCGTTAAACAGACTCGATTTTCCGGCGTTCGGCCTGCCGACAATGGTGACAACCGCCCCGTCGTGCATCAGCTGACCGAACTCAAAGGTCCGGAGGAAGTCCTCCAAGCGCCCGTCCACCCCACCGAGGGAAGAGGTCAATTGCGCTCGGCCCGCGGGTGTCACGTCGTCCTCAACGAACTCGAGCGCCGTCTCCATGTGGGAGATGATGCGTACAAGCTCCTCGCGAAGCGGTTGAAGAGCGAGCGAGAGGCGTCCCTCCAGCTGTTCGGCCGCAATCTTCGCCTGGAAAGCTGTCTGGCTCTCGATCAGGTCCCGGACCGCCTCGGCCTGTGCCAGGTCCATCTTGCCGTTCAAGAAGGCACGTTCGGTGAACTCACCCGGGCGGGCCAGGCGGGCGCCGATCGCAATAAGCGTGGAGATGAGAGTCCGGATGACCGGTGGGCTGCCGTGGCAGGAGATCTCCACCAGGTCGTCCCCGGTATAGGTGTCGGGCGCCGCAAACAGCGTGACCATGACGCGGTCGACCGAAGTTCCCCTCGAATCGTGAAACGTGCGCAGATGCGGGGTCCGCGGGGGGACCGAAGAACCGAGGCCGGGAAGGCACTTGCGGGCCAGATGGAAGGCGGCCGGTCCGGCCATTCTGATGACTGCGAGCGCGGAGCGTCCGGCTGGGGTAGCGAGCGCGACGATGGTATCGGATTCGTTGTGCACCGACGTTAGCCGGCGGGCAAGATGACCACGTGCCGATTCGTGCCGAGGCCGGCGCTTTCGGTGCGAATCCCCCGCTCCTCGGCCAGCGTCACGTGAATGACACGCCGTTCGAAGGCGGGCATGGGCTGCAACGAGAAGGGCGCATGGGTGGTTTTCACGCGCTCGGCAGCCTTGCGCGCCATCAGCTGCAACTCCAGGACGCGGGTCTGCCGGTAATCATTGCAGTCGATCATGACCCGCGACTCGCCCTGGCCGCGCCGATACATCACCTGGTTGACGATATGCTCGATCGCGTAGAGCAGGTTTGCGTTGTTCTCCAGTACCAGCTCGCCGTCAGATCCGGCAAGTTCGACCTTGAGAAATTCCTGTTGCCGCTCGTATCGCGCTCGAAGATCAAACCCTGCCGTCGCAATCAGCCGATCGATGAGTTGCTTCGCCTCGTTATCCAACTGCTCAGCCCGTTCGCTCATAGCGTGTCCCTGACTCTCACTTGGCAGACGCCGTCTTCGGCTTCAAATCCGGAGTCCATCGCTGCAATAAAAACTGAAACATCATACCAAACACGTTGCTGAACAGGAAATAGACGGCCAGTCCACTGGAGACGTTCAGGAAGAAAAAGGTCATGACCAGTGGCAACATCATCATCATCCGCCTCTGGGCGGGATCGCCGGTGGCCGGGGTCATTTTCTGCTGGATAACCATCGTCACGCCCATGATTATCGGCGTGATGTAGTAAGGATCGTGTTGCGACAGGTCCTGAATCCACAGCATGAAAGGAGCGCCGCGCAACTCGAACGAGGAGGCCAGCATGCGATAGAAGGCAAACAGAAAAGGCATCTGGATCACGAGCGGCAGGCACCCCCCCAGCGGGTTCACGCCGTGCTCCTTGTACAGTTTCATGATCTCGACGTTCATCTCTTGCTTGCGAGGATCGTCCCGCTTCATCCGCTTGTAACGGTCCTGAATCGACCGCATCTTCGGCTGCAGATCGGACATCTTCTTCATCGACACCATCTGCTTCCAGCGGACGGGGAACAGCGCAAGGTTGATGATGAAGGTGAGTATGATGATCGCCCAACCGTAGTTGCCGACGTACTGGTAGACCAGCTTCAGGCTGACCAGAAGCGGTTTGACGATGATGCTGAACCACCCGTAGTCAACAAGGGAAGCCAGCTGGGGATCCACGCGCTGCAGGACTTCATTGTCCTTGGGGGCGACGAAAACGCGGAAGCGGGAGTCCCGGGCCATGCCCACCTGTGCGGTCAAGAGGGGAACCAGGAATTCCTTCTTGTTTTTCGGGTCAGTGCGCTTAATGTCGCTCTTTTTAATCAGGAAAGAGCGGATGTCTTTGTCGTCGAGGATCCCGTAAGCGAAATATTGGCCATCCATGGCTACCCACCGCGCGGGAACCTGCAGGTTAGCGGGTGCCTCGTCCACATCGCCCGCCGTGTATCGTGTGACCGAGCCATCCTGCCAGTAGGCGACGGCCGGGTTCGCGAAATCCCCGAGCGTCGAATGTCCCTCCGGACCGATTCCCGGGCCAAGGAAAAGGTAGTAAGGGAGGGACCGATTCCCCTGCCGGACGTAAGTTTCGATGTCGATCGCGAACCCAGTGGCCGGGACCCGGATCCGCCGGTAGACCTCGACGTCAGGCGTACGCAGACGCAGGGTCAGGTCAGCCGGCGCCTTGATTGTGTCGCTGTCGGTACCAACCACCTCGTACACGGCCCGGGTGACTGTCTTGTCAAGATCCTCATCCTCGAGTCGAAGCTGAAACGGCCGCGGGAGCGTCTCCGGGAGATCCTTGGGGATCGTTTCAAGAGCCTTTTGGCCCTTGGCCATGTTCTTGAGCAGGGCGCTTTCGAGGATGCCTCCCGCGGTATTCCACCGGAGGATGAAATTCTCGTTCTCAATCGAGATGCTCCGCGCTTTGGCTTTGGTGTAGCCTGCGGCCGGGGCGGTCGGAATTGGGGGCGGCGGGACGGGGGCTTCAGCCGGGGCCTCCGGTTGCTGGACTCGCTGAACCGGCGCAGGCTTAACCGGTTGTGGCGGTGGTGGAAACAGCCGCTGGTAGATATAAGGCGCGAGCATGAGGATGGCCATCGACAGCGCGATGGCTAGCAGCATCCTCTTCTCGACGTCCATGGATGACCGTTCGGGCTCACTCATCGATTCTGTCCTTAGTTAGGGTACGGGGTCGAACCCGCCAGGGTTCCAGGGATGACACCGAAGCAGTCGCTTCAAACCAAGCACCACTCCCCTCCGGGCGCCATGCTTTTGGACGGCCTGCAACATATACTGGGAACACGACGGTTCAAAACGACACGCCCGGGGAAGCAGGGGCGATAGAGTCTTCTGATAAACCCGGATCAGGAGAATAATCAGAGAACTCACGGCAGCCCTCTTGAGCGTTTCCACTTTTCCACGCCGGCCAGGAACCCCCCGAGCAGTTCCTGAAAACTCGCGCTTGCGGCCGATCTCCGGGCGTTGACCACGACATCGCAGGACGCGGGGACGGTTGCCTTATGGATTCGGAAAATCTCCCGGAAACGGCGTTTGGCACGGTTGCGAACAGTCGCCTTGCCTACCTTGCGGGAAACGGTGATACCAAGCCGGTGGTTCGGCCGATCCTGTTGCAGGATATAGAGAACGAAATGGGGCGTATGAATCTTGTCGCCCCTTTCATAAACCTCCAGGAAGTCACGGCGCTTATGTATCCGTTCTTGCGCACTAAGGGTGTGCTCATCCACTCACCGTCAACCTCTTGCGCCCTTTCGCCCGCCGTCTTTTCAAGACGAGCCGGCCCGAGCGACTGCTCATCCGCTCGCGGAAACCATGAGTCTTTTTACGATGCCGGTTATTCGGCTGGTACGTCCTCTTCATCGATCTGGTCCTCTTTTCCGAAAAAGGTTGATGGTATCAATTTTACGCCGCAGGATCAACCAGTACGCGCGGGGGCAGAGAGTGGAGATCAAGGCGGCAGAGGATGAGAGTGGAGCGAAGAGCCGGCGGAAGCAACCACCAAATGGACCCGCGCACGAAAGCGAACGGCAGTGAGCGAGAGTAAGCGGACCACAAATCATTCGCTAAGTCGAGACATTTAAACACGAAGCAGTGGAGCGAGTCAGGTGGTCCGCTTACTCTCGCTCGCTCCGCTCGCTGCCGTGCGCGGCTCCATTCGGTGGTTGCCTGCGGCCCTGGCTCGCTTTGCACCTCTTCATTCGGTGCCGCCTGCGTCACGAGCCGCCGGTTTCCTCCGGTAGCCGATCCTTTCCTTCGCCGCTTCGATCGTTTTCTGATTGTCGGCGTACGTCTGATCCGTCTGTCCACGGAAACCCCCGGCAGGGTATACCGGACACCGGTACAGCGGATGAGCTTCCGTCCGCAGATGTGCCATCATCTGGTGAGCCAGCCGGGTGGACCGCTCGTAGCGCAGCATGTCGACGTCAACCGGGGCCACGACCACTTTTTCTCCGTTGCCGGGAGTTGCCTGCGCCACGATGCGGCCATCATAGTCAACAATCATGCTGCCACCCGGCCAGGAAAAGGGCGGGTAGTTTCGCAGCGAAGCCGCCTGGTTTGCAGCAACGACATAAGCAAGGTTCTCGAGCGCGCGGCAACGGTTGATTACGGTCCACCAGTCCATGGGGGCGGTTGTCCCAAAGGGATCCATGTAAGCGGACACTCGCAACAACAGCTCGGCTCCGTTGGCGGTTAGCTGGCGCAGCGTCTCGGGAAAGAGCCAGTCGTAACAGATCGCAGCCCCGATTCGACCGATCGCCGTCTCGGCTACCGGAAAGAGCGGTTCCTCGTAGCCTTCGATGTCATGGGGGCTGGTATGAACCTCCCAAGGAATCCACGGGTACACTTTTCGGTACTTGTACAAGATCCCCGAGGGGCCGATCAGGCAGGATGTATTGAAGACAGCGCCCGGGTACTTCGTGTCGGTCTCGAGCATGGAGCCGGTCTGGATGTAAACGCCGTATTCCCGGCACTTCCGCAGAATGGCCTCGGTGTGGTCATTTGGGATATCGACGGCCAGTTTCTCCCGCAATTCCGCCAGCGTGTCATAGACGGGGGCCGCATGGGCGAATTCCGGGAATACCATGAGGCGCACCGGGACGAATGGTGCGTATCCGATGATCGTCTGGTCGATCAGCGCGCACATCCTCGCAGTGTTTTTCTTCATTTCCCGCCGGTTTTTGGGATTGGGCATGTCCGTCTGGACAGCCGCAGCATAGTACTTGAGCTGTTCGTTCATGATGTTCTTCGTAGGTTGTGCGCTATCGATTTCGTGAGTTTCGGGGACACAAAACTCAATTCCTTTGCACACGGGGAAAGCGCGTTTGCGGCGAGGGAATTGAGTATTATGTCCCCGAAACTCACCAAATGCCGGGGACCCGATAGCCGCACTGAGGGCACTTTCCGTCCCCCTGAAGCAGATTGCGGTAGATCTGGTATCCGGTTCGCTCGACCAGTGTGGCGCCGCAATCCGGACACCGCGTGTCCTCATGGCGTTCGACTCGGCCCGGGAGGTTACCCGCGTAAACGAAGCGTAGTCCGGCCGTTTTCCCGATTTCAACGGCCCGGAGCAGCCGATCGGATCCGGTCCACCTGCGGTCGGTCATTTTGTAGTCGGGGTGAAATGCAGTGACGTGCCACGGGATATCGGGCGAGACGGAGGCAATAAACTGCGCCGCTTCCGTCAATTCCTCGGGGGAATCGTTGAATTCCGGGACGACCAGGGTGACAATCTCCAGCCAGATGCTTCGCTCGTGGAGAGACTTGATTGTTTCGAGCACCACGGACAGCCGTCCGCCTAGTTTCCTGTAATTCCGGTCCTGCATCGACTTGAGGTCGACTTTGTAACAGTCGAGGAGAGGTTGGAGGTAATCGAGCACTTCGCTCGTTGCGTTGCCGTTGGAGACGAACGAAGTGATCATCCCGCGCTCGCGTGCCTTTTGGAAGATTGTGGCGGACCACTCGGCTGTAATCAGAGGCTCGTTGTAGGAACTCGTAATCACCGAGGCATCAACTGAAGCTGCAACGCTCAGAAGCTTTTCCGGATCCATCTCCTTGAACGCGCCCTGCGCCTCGCTGTCACGCAGCGCCTGCGACGTGTTCCAGTTCTGGCAATAGCCGCAGTGGTAGTCGCAGCCAAGCATGCCAAAGGTGAGCGCCCGGGCACCTGGACGAACATGGAAGAAAGGCTTCTTTTCGATTGGGTCGCACTGAAGCGCCGCGACGTAGCCGTAAGGGACTTTCAAAACGCCGCCGTCGTTGAAACGCACCTTACAAACGCCCCGCCGGCCGGGCGAAATCTTGCACCGATGACCGCACGCGTAACAGAGAACGCGCTGGTCCTCCAGCGGGTGCCACAGCTCTCCATTTCGGGTGTGCTCGTCGAGAACATTTTCGTAAAGGGTCGCCATCATGGCTATTTTAACCCAGCGGGGCCTGGCGAAGTGGTATGTCCGACTCGGAAGCCGGACCTATGTCCTTCGCCGCACGATTGTCTGCAGCACGAAAACCATGACGAATCCGACCGCGGCAACGAGCAGGCCGACGCCGGTTCCACGGGCCTCGACCAATTCGCCGGAGACCCAGGGAATGAACATCCCCCCAACGAGGGCGATGCTCATAAGAATCCCGAAAACAGTGGCAGAAAACCCGGGAAAGCTTGCCGCGGCGATTCCGAGAACGCAAGGAAAAATCGCTGCTACGGAAAAGCCTATCAGGACGGCCAGGGCCGCCGACAGCACAACGTGGGGAAAGATCGCAAATAAAGCCACCCCGAGGGCGGAAGCCAGGGCACTGACCTGGATGAGCGTCGCTTCGTTCATGTGCCGAAGCAGCCGCGGGGAGGCCGCGCGCCCGACCATGACCGCTCCCCAGAACGCCGCGAGATAAAGCGGGCCTTCAGCAGCAGAGAGCGACAGGTTGTCAACCAGGTGAGTGGCCAGCCAGGCGTTGATCGTCATCTCGTTGCCGGACTGGAAAAACAACAGGATCCCGAGGAGCAGCACCATCGGGTGCAGAAGCAGGCGTCGCGCTTCGCGAAGCGGGAAGCCGCCCGTGGCATGCTTTCCCGGCGGGAACCTGAGCACGAGGTACAAGAGACCAGGAGAAAGGGCAATCGCGGCGGCCATCACTAATATGGTCGAAAGCGGGAGGAAGTTCAGCAGCGATCCGATGAAAAGGGGAATAAACAGGGCACCGACTCCGAAGAACGCACCGAGCCGGTTCAGGGCGGCGGCCTGATTGTCCGGGTGAAGGTCCGCTATGAACGCGTTGCTGCCCGAATTAAGCCCTCCGCCACCCAGTCCGAGCAGGAAGCTGCACAGAACGAGGGTTCCGTAGCTGTCGGCGTAAGCAATCCCGAGAAGGCACCCGGCGCTGATTGCGGCCGAAACCGTCAGCAGGATTCGATAGCCGATTGTGTCGAAAACCGGACCACTGGCCAGCGCGACGACAAGCGCGCCGCCGTTCAGAAAAATGAACAGGCTGCCGGCCTGGGACGGATCCAGGTCCATTCGCTGGAACAGGGCTGGAAGCAGCGCGCCAAGAACCGCCAGGTCGATGCCGAAAACAAACATGGCGAGATGACAGGCCCAGGTGAGTGCCGACTTCGATACGCCGGAGGTCATGGTTTCACTTCGCTAGATTTTAGAACGGGCGTTAAAGACGCGCTAAAGAGATTGTCGAAAAGTCCCCGAGAATGCATCCATCCGCTGGGCCTGAATGGAGCGTAATCGCGATCGCAAGGAGCCGCTCACGAGAGCGAGCGAGAGTAAGCGGACCACCCACCGATCCGTTAAGTCGTTGATAATTCAATGAGCAGCGTCGGCATGTTGGGTGGTCCGCTTACTCTCGCTCGCTTCGCTCGCTCTCGTGCGCGGCTCCTTGCGATTTCGCATCCGGCGCAAGAGACACGCAAAAGGGAAAGCCAGTTCCTTCACTGATCCGGCTCCGCCTTCGCGCAGCGTGCTCGGAACTTCCTGAACATCTCCTGGTTGTGGCCGGGCGCTACTCCGGGAACGTTCGGCGAAACGAACGTGTCCAGGTGGAGGCCCCTCTTGCGCAGTTCCTTTCCGGTTTCCGCGACCAGGGCCATGCTGATGAGAATCACCGCGAGGGTGGACCCGGCACCCAGTTTCTCAGTCTGGCCGACGTCAATGAGCGCGTCCTCAGGGGCGACGCAGTTGTCAATCGTGACATCGGCGACATCAGCCAACTTCTTGCCTGAGGAGTGAGTGGCCGCAGCCGCTTGGTGATTCGCCAGCGAAGTCACCGCGATCACTCGACATCCGCGCTCCCGTGCATAAAGGCCGGCCTCGATTGCCGCCGCGTTCAGGCCGCCGTGCGAATACGCCACCAGCGTGTCACGGTCGGTGAACGAGTAGCTTTGAAGGAAGTTCTTGACGTACCCTTCCTGGCGTTCCAGCCAGAGAAGCTCCGGGGCTCCCCCGGGCCCGACGACATTGAACCACATCAGTCGAGGATCCATGAGCGGCCGGAAGCCGACGAAACTGCCGTAGCGCGGATAGACGTCAAGCACCGGGATCACGGAATGGCCGCTACCAAACAGGTAAACCCATCCATCTCTGGCGATGCTGTCCGCCATCATCGCTGCCGCCCGCTCAATGGAGTGACTCTGGCTGGACCGAATTCGATCCAGCAGCCCCTGCGCCGCGTCGAAATAGCTCTCATTCATAACTGTTGTTGACCCCCGGTGTTTGACCGTGCTCTTTGGAATAGTCGGCGGCCATGGTCAGGCCGGTTTCGAAATCGCGTGTCTTGCCGCGGCCGCAGCTCCCAGGATTCCAGCATCTTCGCCCAATGCGCTCACGACGATCTCCACCTGCCGCACGGCAATCGGCTGGCTCCAGAGGTGCATCGTCTCGAGGGCCGAAGGAGCGAGCAGGTCCCACGCATGCGAGACACCGCCTCCGAGGACGATCATCTCGGGATTGAACGTGCTCACAAGGACCGATAGAACCTGTCCGATGGCTTTGCCCGCAGTTGCCAGAAGCTCCTGAACACGCTCGTGCCCGCCCCGGGCCAATTCCAGAAGCTGAGGCAACTTGCACCCCTCCAGATGAAACAATTCGTGCGCCTCTCGCTCGATCGCCGGGCCGGCGGCAACGTCCTCGAAGTGCCGTTTTTCCTCTTCGGTCCAGACAGGGATCCAGCCAATCGCGCCCCCGATGTCGTGCGAGCCGCGCAGGATCCGTCCACCCGCGAGAATCCCCGCCCCAATTCCGGTACCAATAATCAGAAAAACCACGTCGCTCTTGCCGACCGCCGCTCCGTAGAGCGCTTCGCCGAGGACCGCGGCATTCCGGTCGCTTTCGATCACAATCGGTATGCTTACGCGCGCCGAGAGGAGCTGAGCCAGGGGAATGTGATCCCAGCCTTTGATGTTGGGTGCCCAGACGGTTTTGCTTTTGGAGTCCGCAATGCCGGGGATACAGATGCCGACGGCTTCGGGCTGACTGCCGGCGAACGATTCGATCACCCGGCTGAGCTGCTCGACCACGCTCCGGTTATGCTTCTGGTCGACCGGCTCGCGAAGTTTCTGGAGGACCCGGCCCTCGTCATCTACGAGTGCCGCAGCCAGTTTCGTACCCCCGAGGTCAATCCCCAACAACATCGGTTACATTCCCTTTTGAGCGGCCATGGCTGCGGGATAGCACCCGAGCACCTCGATGAACTCCGTGATCTCTTCCAGGTGATTGAGTGCGTTGCGCACCCGGGCTTCTTCAATGTTGCCCACAAAATCGATATAGAACTGGTACTCCCAGGGTCGGCCATGAATCGGCCTCGACTCGATCTTGGTCAAGTCGATGTCCCGAAGTGCGAAGACACTCAGGCATTTGAACAAGGCACCGGGGGTGTTTTTGAAACTGAACACGATCGATGTCTTGTTGGCTTGGGGGCTGACTTCGAGCTCTCTTGCGAGCAGGAAGAAGCGCGTGAAGTTCTCCTCGTTGTCCTCGATTCCGGTCATCAGGATTTGACCTCCATAGTACGAGGCGGCGCCGCGACTGGCTATCGCCGCGCTCTGGCGGAGGTTTTCCTCGACAATGCGCTTGACGCTGCCCGAGGTGTCGTACGCGCTTTGGCGTTCGAGGTGCGGATAACGGGCGAAAAAGCGCTCGCACTGGTCCAGGGCCACCGGGTGCGAGAGCACGGTGCGGATCTCGTCGAAAGTCACCCCAGGAACGCCAATAAGGTGGTGTTGAATCAGCAGGTTGGTTTCACGGACGATGCGAAGCCGGTAGCGGGACAGTAGATCGTAATTCTTGTAAATCGAGCCGGCCAGGGAGTTTTCGATCGGGATCAGGCAATAGGTGACGTCACCTTTCTCCGTTCCTCGGAAAACATCCTCAAAGCTCCGACAGCACCGAAACTCGGTCGCAGGACCAAGCAGGCCTATCGCAGCTTCTTCGCTGTAAGAACCGCGCTCGCCCTGAATGGCCACTGACTGGGGTTGCTCGTTCAGCTCGGTCGCGCCATCGTTCATGAAGATTCGGCCCTGTTGGTTGGCGGAGGTACATGGGAATCGAACCCACCAGCCACGACTCTCGCCGCGGCCCGACTGATTTTGAAGACCAGGCCCGTCACCAGACGAGGAGTACCTCCGACAGGCGTAAATTATACTACTGCGCGTGACGGTTCTCCCGTGCGCAACGCAGCTTTTTCAGCATGAAGAGGCGCCCTCTTTTGCTTCCGATATGCCCCCGTGATAGTTTTTTCCCAGGCGTCGTCGGGCCATGGGATATCGAACAGATTTGCACAGCCTTGAGTTTGACCAACTTACTGCGCGGGCCGCGGCTTTGCGCGAGGCCGGCAAGGGCCGAACGATCAGCTACTCGCCGAAGGTGTTCATCCCCCTGACTCGCTTGTGCTCAAACCATTGCGGGTATTGCGGATACAGGCAGGATCCTGCCGGTACCGCCGATTCGCTGTACCTCCGACCGGAAGACGTCCTCTCGATTGCGCGCTCCGGGGAAAAGGCAGGGGTAACCGAGGCCCTGGTGGTGACGGGTGACCGGCCCGAGACCCGCTATCCGGCCGCCCGGTCCGGATTGCGGCAGTTCGGCTGCTCGAGCACGCCGGAGTACGCGGCGAAGATATGCAGGCTCATCCTGCAAGAAACCCGACTTCTTCCGCATACCAACTGCGGAGTCCTGGACAATTCCGAGCTCGCGGCCCTGGCAGAGGTGAATGCCTCCCTCGGGCTGATGCTGGAGTCCACCAGTGAAAAACTTGGCCGGGATGGAGGGCCGCATGAGCATTCGCCTGAAAAAGCGCCGGCCCGGCGTCTTGCGGTCATCGAACAGGCAGGCCGCCTGAAGATTCCCTTCACGACCGGGATCCTTATCGGCATTGGTGAATCGACCGATGAGCGGATCGAAAGCCTCGAGACGTTGCACCGCTTAGCCTTTGCGTACGGGCATATCCAGGAGGTCATCATCCAAAACTGGCGGGGCCAGGAGTCCACGGAAATGGCCGGAGGGCCGGGCCCGACTGTCAAAGATCTGATTTGGACGATCGCCGTTGCCAGGCTCATTCTCGGTCCCTCGATGAACATCCAGGCGCCTCCGAACCTGGCGCTCGAGCTGGGGGCCGGCCTGACCGAAGTCATCGGGGCCGGAATCAATGACTGGGGCGGGATCTCACCGGTTACAGCGGATGAGGTGAACCCGGGAGTGAAGTGGCCGTCCGTGGCCGACCTGCGAGCTGAAACCGCCGCGGCCGGTTTCGAGCTGCGCCAGAGATTCCCGGTCTACCCCGAGATTATTTTGGGGAGGAGGCTCCGCCTTTCAGCCTTGGTTCGTCAAAGGATCGACACGCAGTCGGACGGCGAGGGTTACGTCCGAGCGGGTGGAGAAGCCGGTGGGAACGGCCCATCGGTGAGTGCCGCTGCCCGGGCCATTGCCCATAAGCCGCGGATATCGCCCGTTGCGGTGGTGTTGTCCCGCTCGCTCGCGGGCGAGGACCTCGACGAAGACGAGATCGTCAGTCTCTTCGCCGCCGAAGGCAGCGATCTGGGCGAACTGTGCGCCGTCGCTGACGAACAGCGTCGAAGGGACGTGGGGAATCTCGGCACTTACGTCGTGAACCGCAACATCAACTTCACGAATATCTGTTTCAAGAAGTGTCATTTCTGCGGATTCAACAGGCGCGCTGATGACCCGGATGCCTTCCAGATGTCCGTGGACGCGGTCATGGACCAGGTCCGCCAGGCGGCCACCCTGGGGGCGACCGAAGTGTGCATCCAGGCCGGTCTGGCCCCGGGACTGCCGCCTGACTTCTACCTGGAATTGGTCTCCCGCATCAAAGCCGAGGCGCCTCAGATCCACATTCACGGAGTCTCACCCGAGGAATTGGATCACTCGGCTCGCATGCTCGGTATTGGAATCGAGGATTACCTGGTCCAGTTGCGCAGTGCCGGCCTCGACAGCATCCCGGGGACATCCGCGGAGATACTGGACGACGAGGTTCGACGAGCCATTTCGCCCCGACGTATCTCGACCGCACGCTGGTTGGAGATCATCCAGACGGCACACAGCCTGGGGATACGCACCAGCTCGACAATGATGTACGGACAAGTGGAGACGTACAGTCATCGGGCTCGCCACCTCCTGCTCCTCCGTGAACTGCAGCGCCAGACCGGCGGTTTCACCGAATTCGTCCCCCTGCGGTTCATCGGCCGCGTTGGTCCGACTTCCAAGTCGGACGTATCCCATTTGGAGGCGGCATTCAGAGGGGGAGGCCTGCAATCCGCCGGCGCGCCAACGGCCAGCGAGGATGTACTGAAAATGCACGCTGTCGCGCGGCTGGTGCTCGGGCGATCGATCAGGAACATCCAGGTTTCGTGGGTTAAGGAAGGAGTAGGACTGGCCGCCCGGTGCCTTCGGGCGGGCGCGAACGACCTGGGGGGAACGCTCATGAACGAGAGCATCTCATCCTCGGCGGGCGCGACGAACGGCGAGCTGCTCCGGCCCCGGGAGCTGCAAACCATCGTCCGACAGGCCGGCCTCGTTCCCGCGGAACGCTCGACGCTCTACCAAATCCGCGCTGTCTATAACTTAGACAACGGTGGCCCGGCTCACCCTCTGGACCTGGTGGACGAGCACGCCCTGCGGGCGCGGTGAGAATGGTGAGCAGGTAGGAAACAGATGGGTACGTTTCGTTCAAACCGTCGGCACAGTCAAGAGGGCGGGTAGGTTCGTAGTTGGTCCGACTTCCAAGTCGGACATTCGGCATGCGGCCGCCTAGCTCGGTGTTGCCGGCGGTGTGTAGTGTCCGACTTGGAAGTCGGACCTACTACGAACCTACCCGCCCCCTTGGGCGTGCCGACCTGTTTGAGCAAAGCTCTTTGCTCCCCCATGCGCGGGTCCAGGCGATCCTGCTGGTTTGTTTTCTGAATTGTGTCCACGTCTTTCGAACGCTATTGTGTCTAAATGACCCCTGCCGACCCCAACCGCCGCCGGGTTATCGCCTGGGCCTTGTACGACTGGGCGAATTCGGCGTTCATGACCTCGGTTAGCGCCGGCTTCTTCCCGATCCTGAACAAAGACTACTGGAGCCCGCCCGGAACCCCCGAGACCGCGAGCACTTTTCGCCTGGGCCTGTCCAACTCCATGGCGGGCCTGGTAATTGCGCTCTTTGCCCCGCTGCTGGGCGCAATCGCTGACCGCGGAGCATTCAAGAAGCGTTTCCTTTTTGTTTTTGTGGCTGTGGGGGTTCTCTGCACGGCTGTCTTGAGCGCCGTGGGGCAAGGCAATTGGAACACCGCGCTGGTCCTTTATGCGCTCGGATACGTCGGTTTTCTCGGTGCCAACATCTTTTACGATTCCCTGCTTGTCGAAGTGGCGGAGGAGCACAAGCTGGACATGGTATCGGCCCTGGGGTATGCGCTGGGTTACCTCGGCGGAGGCCTGCTCTTTGCAGTAAACGTGACCATGGTGCTTCGTCCCGGGTGGTTTGGTATGGAGGCAACGGGAGCCGCCCGTTTTGCCTTCCTGCTGGTCGCGGTCTGGTGGGCAGTTTTCTCAATCCCCCTGTTCCTTTTCGTGCCGGAGAATCGATCGGGTGGCCGGACCCGTGCCGTCACGGCCGTTCGGGAAGGAATCGGACAGTTGCGGCAGACTTTCAGGGAGATCCGAAAGATCCGGGTGGTCTTCCTGTTCCTCGCCGGGTATTGGCTCTACATCGATGGCGTGGACACGATCATCCTGATGGCTGTTAACTACGGGAGGGATCTGCATTTCAGCTCGAGCAGCCTGATCACGGCGCTTTTGATCACCCAGTTCGTCGGCTTCCCGGCCGCAGTCGGTTTCGGGAAGATCGGCGAGCGGCTGGGAGCCAAGGCCGGCATCCTTATGGCTCTCGTCGTATACGTCGGGGTCACGGTGTCGGCGTTCTTCATGACGAGGGTCGAAGAATTCTATGTCCTCGCCACTGTCATCGGGCTCGTTCAGGGTGGCGTTCAGTCGCTGAGCCGGTCTTTGTATGCGCGACTGATTCCGAAAGACAAGGCTGGCGAGTTCTTCGGCTTCTACAACATGCTGGGAAAGTTTGCGGCCATCATCGGCCCCGTGCTCATGGGTACGGCGGGACGCGTGAGCGGCAATGTGCGTTATTCCGTGCTGGTACTGCTTGTCTTGTTCATTTCAGGCGGTTTCCTGCTTTCCCTGGTGAAGGTGCCCGGTGAGGGCGATGCTTCGGGCCGAGCTTCCTCGTCGGAGCCGCGCGGCGAGCGTGTTGAATAGGCTGCTGAGAGTTACAGTCCCGGCAGCTTGACCCTCGGGATTCGGGCTAGCCCGGCCCCGCCGCCCCGCCCCGCAAGCTCCACAGCAGGCCCGAGTACCGCTTTTGCACCCGGTCGTTGCGGATGGCGATCGCAAGAGCTTTTGTCTGCCCGACGAGGACGACGAGCTTTCGTCCGCGCGTTACGCCTGTGTAAATCAAGTTGCGCTGCAGCAGGACGTATTGCTCGGTTGCCAGGGGAATAAGGACTGCAGGGAATTCGGACCCCTGCGATTTATGGATCGTTATCGCGTAGGCGAGGGCCAGCTCGTCCAGCTCATCAAAATCGTATGTGGCCACGCGGTCGTCGAATTTGACGATAACCTGCTGATCAACGGGGTGGATTCGGTCAATGCGGCCGATGTCACCGTTGAAAACATCCTTGTCGTAGTCGTTCTCGGTCTGAATCACCTTATCGCGGGTCCGAAACTGGTAGCCGAACCGCTCGACAACTGGCTCTCCGTGCCGCTGTGGATTAAGCAGATTCTGCAGGTACTTGTTCAGCTCCCGGACCCCCAAGGAGCCGCGGTTCATGGGGCAGAGCACCTGAACATCCCGGGCCGGGTCAAGAGCGAATCGGGCTGGTATCCGACGGGTAATCAGCTCTGTCATCGTCGCCACGATCTGTTCACTTGCCTCACGGTCGACGAAGTGGAAGTCCGAACTCGGCTCTTCCGGGCGGGCTTCGGGCAGTTGTCCACGGAGCATGCGATGGGCGGTCTGCACGATGCGGCTGCCAGTCGCCTGCCTGTAGACTTCGGTCAGTCGCACGGTGGGGAGTGCCCGGCTGTCTATGATGTCTCTTAGAACCATCCCAGGCCCGACGGATGGAAGCTGGTCGGCGTCACCGACAAGAATCAACGAAGCATTGGAAGGACATGCCCGCAACAGCGACTGCATCAGCTGCACGTCCACCATGGAGACCTCGTCAACTACGACCAGATCGCACTCCAGAGGCCTGGATTCATCCCGGGCGAAACCGCCGATGCCCGGGCGCACTTCGAGCAACCGGTGGATTGTCTTGGCCTCGAGGCCGGTGGTCTCGGACAGTCGCTTGGCAGCGCGGCCCGTCGGAGCACACAGCAGGCACCTGACCTTCTTGGCCGTCAAGATTGTCAGGATGACTCGAAGGATAGTCGTTTTGCCGACCCCGGGTCCGCCCGTAATGACGGTGACCCGGTTGGTGAGGGCCGCTTTGATCGCCGCCAGCTGGCTTTCCGACAACTCGACGCCGATCCGTTGCTGCGACCAGTCGAGCGCACGGTCGACTTGAATCGCCGGGAACGCGGGCCGCGAGGCGGCCAGGCGTCGCAGCCGGAACGCGATGTCCCGCTCGGCGTGGCGCAAGTGTGGAAGGAAGACCAGCCGCTCGCCGTCGATCACCTCCGCCAGGAGCGTCTGGTTGTTCAGCAGCATGTTGAGTGCTTCTTCGATGATATGGACCTCGATCTCGAGAAGCTTCTGACTGGCTTCGAGGAGCTCATTGACCGGAAGCGCGCAATGGCCTTCGCCCGTCGCCTCGAACAGCACGTGGCTGATCCCTGCACAGGCTCTGATGATGGAATCCTTGGGAATTCCGACCTGCTCGGCGATCGCGTCAGCGCTCTTGAACCCAATGCCGTGAATGTCCCGGGCCAGCACGTACGGGTTTTCCCGGATGACCTCCACTGCCCGGTTTCCATAAGCTCGATGGATCCTGACCGCCCGGCTCGTGCTGACGCCGTGGGAATGCAGGAAGATCATGATTTCACGGACCTGCTTGGCGTCTTCCCAGGCTTGCTTGATCCGTTCACGCTTGGTCGGCCCGATACCTTCTATCTGCTCGAGCGCCTTGGACGCCTCCTCGATGATCGTGAAAATCCGAGCGCCGAAGTGGGCGACCATCCTCTCCGCGAGAACCGGTCCGATCCCCTTGATCAGGCCGCTCCCAAGGTAGCGCTTGATGCCTTCGACCGTGGTGGGCGGGACGCTTCGCATCAGGCTGGCATTGAATTGCAGCCCGTGCTCCCGGTCCTGGACCCAGCGACCTTCCGCGGATAACCACTCACCGGCGTTTACCGCGGGAATGCTGCCGACTACCGCGACGAGAGCCCGTCGTCCCGTCACTTTCACCTTGAGTACGGCGAAGCCGTTTTCTTCGTTGAAAAACGTCACCCGCTCGATCAACCCTGTCAACCGCTCCAGCCCGGAGTCGGACGGAGAGCTATGCTTGGATGACGTTGCCTGCGGTCGGCTCACCGACTCATGATAAGGCAAACAGAAGGGCACAGGCAGCCAAACCGTCAATTTCGCCGAAAGGTCTCCGCCGTCTCTGTTGCAGCATGCGAAAATGACATAGGCTGATGACCAATCTATGGAAAAGCGCGCGAGTGGACTACTGCTGCATCCGACCTCATTACCCGGGGGCTGGGGGATCGGCGACCTCGGTGACGAAGCATACCGGTTCGTGGACTTCCTCGAGAAATCCGGCCAGCACTACTGGCAGATACTGCCGCTCGGCCCGACCGGATTCAACAACTCCCCCTATCAATGCCTTTCGTCGTTCGCCGGTAATCCACTGCTGGTGAGCCCGGAGGTGTTGCTAGAAGACGGTTTGCTTCCGTCGGGTAGTCTGGACGGGTCTACGAGTCCCCAGCTGGCCGAAGGGCGTGTGGGCTACGACGCGGTCAGGCTGGCCAAAGCCGACCTCCTCAGCAAATCGTTCACCTACTTCGAGGCGCACGCGACACACCAGCAGAGAGAAGAATTCCACGAGTTCTGCCACTCGCACCGGGAATGGTTGGATGACTACGCCCTCTTCATTGCGTTGAAAGACTATTTCGGCGGAAAGTCCTGGTGCGAGTGGGACGAGGACATCGTCCTTCGACGGCCTGAGGCCGTCTTGAATTGGCACAGCCAGCTCTCCGGCGCCGTGAAAGTGCAGCAGTACTACCAGTTCCTGTTCTTCAGCCAGTGGTCCCGCCTGAAGCGGTACGCCAACGAAAAAAACATAAAGATCATAGGGGACATGCCCGTGTTCGTTGCCTATGACGGGGCGGACGTTTGGGCCAATCCTGACCTTTTCTTTCTGGATGAGCATCGTCGTCCGACGGTTGTTGCGGGGGTCCCGCCCGATTACTTCAGCCCAACCGGCCAGCTCTGGGGCAACCCGCTTTACCGCTGGGACCGGATCGCGGATGAAGGTTACCGCTGGTGGATCGAGCGGGTGCAGGCAACTCTGGCGCAGGTGGATATCGTTCGCCTGGACCATTTCCGAGGATTCGAGTCGTACTGGGAGATCCCGGCCGCTGAGCCGACGGCCGTGAAAGGGCGTTGGGTC
Organism: uncultured Acidobacteriota bacterium; assembly: GCA_964421755.1. Taxonomy (GTDB): domain Bacteria; phylum Acidobacteriota; class UBA6911; order RPQK01; family RPQK01; genus CAVUUN01. Next base: position 6,663 of record CAYQYP010000336.1, on the reverse strand, counting down.
AAGGGCCCCGGACAGGAACTGTTCCGAGCCGTCGAGCATGCCGTCGGGCGACTCCCCTTCATCGCTGAAGATCTCGGTTTGATCACTCCCGAGGTCGAAGCGCTGCGCGACGAGCTGAAGCAGCCGGGCATGAAGGTGCTCCATTTCGCTTTCGGGGATACAGCCCGCAATCCATACCTCCCCCATAACTACGTAAGGAACTGCGTCGTCTATACCGGAACCCATGACAACGACACGACCGTCGGATGGTATGGCTCGCTCCCGGAGTGCGAGCGAGCCGTGCTCCAGGCGTATCTCGGACATCACCCGGACGACATCAGCCAGGATCTCATCCGGCTCGCCTGGGGATCGGTCGCAACCATCGCAATCGCGCCCGTTCAGGATCTGCTCCGCCTGGGGAGCGAGTCGCGCATGAACATCCCCGGCGTCGGGGAGGGCAACTGGGAGTGGCGGCTGCTTCCAGGGCAGCTTACCGAAGAGGCCTGCAAGGAGCTTCAATTTCTAACCGCTTTTTATGGCAGAATGAGTCCCGACAGTCACTATCTGAAGGACCGAGTGCGCCAGCGGCGGTAGCCCATGGAGAAGATCGAAGAGAAAATCGTCCAGTCGGTGGGCGATTTCCTGGACCATGTCACGCCCACCGAGGTTGACCCGTCGAGCGGACGCCTTCGCGACTACGCGGTGTACCGCGGAGAAGCCGACGACGGGCATCCGCTCTTGACGAGCCTTGACAAGCTGGGCGGGGTCGATCCAGCTCACACGAAAGCACACCTCGAAGAGCACATCCTCCGCAATTTCATTCGGTATTCGCGGCCGTACCTCCAGCAGCCCTATGTGAACGACTGGGAAGTGCTCGTCATCGCCCAGCACCACGGCCTTCCCACCCGATTGCTCGACTGGACTTATTCGCCTCTCGTAGCAGCCCACTTCGCAACCCTCCGGAGCAGTCCGGGAGCCGATCGAGTTGTCTGGAAGCTGAACTGGAAGGAGGTACACGAACAGTTCCAGCTTCGCCCGGTCGCGTTTCTGGTCCAGGATCTTGACCAGATGCTGCAGGAACAGGGCATCAAGTCACTCTGGCACCTGTTTCACGCCACCGATCGGGTAGCAGACAAGGCTTTTGCCTGCATGCTTGAGCCCCCTGCTCTTGATGCGCGTATCGTCGCGCAAGCTGCAACATTCACGCTGTGTTCCGACAAGACGCGGTCATTCGACCAGGTCCTGTCTGATCTCGGACTTCGGCACGCGCTTCGCCGGTACGTCATTCCCGCCGATCGCGTGAGCTATATCCGCGACCAGCTCGACTTGTGCGGGATAGATGAGCGCCGACTTTTCCCGGATTTGGACGGAGTGGCTGCGGAAATGAAGCGATATTACTCCGCCTCCGCCCAGGACGCGGCGCTGCTGTAAGAATCCGCGCACTTCGCGAAAGGCCCTCCGTTTGCGGTTCTGTGAGACTCGATCGCACAGCAGCCCGGAACCGGGCGTGACAGAACCGCAAACGAAGCGTTCAGCGAAGTGCGCGGATTCTCATCGTAAGCGGACCGGACGCCTGGACTCAAAAGACAGGAGAAACGCGATGTCAGATCAGGAGCAGTGGCCGTCGTTGGGACACACAGCCCGCTGGACCGCGGCTGTGCGGGCAGTCGAAAGCGCGCGCAATGACCGCCTGTTCAGCGACCCCTTCGCGCCGGCGCTTGCAGGGGAGGAAGGCATGCAATGGGTGACCGGGCGGACGGGGGACAGCCTCGCCCCGATCGTACTGCGCACCCGCTTTTTCGACGACCGACTGAGCGAACTCTCGAGGCAGGCCGGGATCCGGCAGATCGTGTTGCTTGCTGCCGGCCTGGACACACGGGCTTTCCGCCTGGGGTGGGCCGCCGGGAGCGTGGTTTTCGAAGTCGATCAGAAGGCCGTGTTGGACTACAAGGAGAGCGTACTCGCTTCGGCATCCGCGTCACCGAAATGCGCCCGGCGTGTCGTGAAGACCGACCTGACGGGGAACTGGATCCAGGCGCTTGTCGAGGCGGGTTTCGATCGCCAGCAGCGATCGGCCTGGCTGCTCGAAGGCTTCCTTTTCTATCTGCCGTCGGATGCTGGCATTCGAATCCTGGACGAGGTGACCGAGCTTGCCGCGCCCGGCAGCTGGGTCGGGTTCGACGTGATCAACAGCCAGATGCTGACGTCCCCGTTCAGCAAGAAGTGGGTCGAAATGCAGGCGGCCTGCGGGGCGCCATGGATCGGCACCATGGACGATCCCGAAGCCTTCTTAACCAGTCGCGGGTGGCAGGGAACTGTCACCCAGGCAGGCGCCGATGACGCGAACTACGGGCGCTGGCCGTACCCCGTGATCCCGGTCAAGATGCCGAACATGCCCCACAACTGGTTCGTGACAGCAACCAGAGCCGCTGGCCGTTGATCGCAAAAAAGCCCGGTTGCGGTGACGATCCGCGCACTCCGCGAAAGACGCTACGTGCGGTTCCGTGCGACTCGACAGCGCGGCAGGCCGGAACCGAGCGGGACAGAACCGCAAACGTAGCGTCTTTCGCGGAGTGCGCGGATGGATCACACGAAACCGTGCGCTCGAATTCCTTCTGCGACGCTTGAGATAAGCACGCGCTCCCCCCAAAAATCGATTGACAGCTTCGTCTCGGCGGTTTATATTGACTGAACGTTCAATCATTCTAGAGAGAGCGATGAGATATGGCCAGAAGTGCGGAGCAGAACGAGAAAATGCGGGACGGGCGGAGGAAACAGATTTTCTCGAGCGCTTTGAAACTGTTTGCTGTGAAGGGCCTGGGGCCCACGAAGATTGCCGACATCGCGCGAGATGCCGGGATGTCTCAGGGCCTGCTGTATCACTACTTCCGCAGCAAGGAGGAGATCTTCGTCGAGTTGATTCGAAACGCCCTCCAGGGAATGAACGCGGCGGCACGCCAGCTAGAGAAGATGCCTCTAACCCCGACTGAAAAGATCAGCAAAGCCATAACGGAATTGTTGCGGGGAATGAGCGAGAACGAAGATTTCGCCCGTTACTTCCTGCTGGTCGCTCAGGCTAATTTTTCCGAGGCGATCCCGGACGAGGCGAAGAGGATCATTCGAGAGGAAAGTGACATGCCCTATGAAGTCATGTCCCGAATCATGCGCACGGGGCAACTCGACGGGTCGATAAAGGACCACAAGCCAGAGGATCTCGCGGTCGTGTTTTGGGTGCTGATCAAAGGTTTTGCGCTTCACAAAGCGGCGCGGGGAGCGCAGTTTGCAGTTCCCGATACCCGCATACTGGTCGACTTTTTCAAAACGAGCAGTTCCACGTAGGTCCGACTTCCAAGTCGGACATCGCAGCGCCGTACGGGGGTCCCGGCGGTCGGAGAGAGTCATATGAACGTGAATCATGATACGGGATCGGCAAAAGAGGTGACCGGCGAGCCGGTTCGAGCGATCAAAAGCACGAAGCGCGGGCCGGTCGAGTACGCCACGCTGGGCGACGGCCCGGCCGTGCTTGCCCTCCATGGTGCGATGGGTGGCTACGACCAGAGCGCTTTACTGGCGCGAACAATCGGGGAAGCAGGTTACCGGTTCGTGTGCGTCTCTCGCCCCGGGTACCTCGGCACGCCGCTTTCCTCTGGACGGACGTCCGATGACCAGGCTGACCTTTGCGCGGCCCTGCTTGACGAGCTGGGCGTGTGCGAGGCGGCCGTCATGGCAGTCTCCGGAGGTGGGCCATGCGCTATACAGTTCGCGCTGCGGCATCCGAGCCGGTGTTGGGGACTCGTTCTGGTCTCAACCTGCAGCGGCACGATCGCTGATCGTGTGCCATTTGCGTTTCAGATCATGAAGGTGCTGGCACGCGTGCCAGGGTTCCCGGCGTTCATGCGCAGAAAAGCGCAGAGGGATCCGGAGGCGTCGTCGCGTCGTTCGATCGCTGACCCGGCCGTTCGCGCGCGCACCTGCCGGGATCCGGTCGCCGGTCCGCTGCTCGCTGCTCTCACTCAAAGCACCATGGACCGAATGGTGTTGCGTCTTCCCGGGACGGAAAATGACATTGCCATTACGCGCAGGACCGATTATCCGCTGGAAAGAATCGCCGTCCCCGTCATGGTGGTTCATGGAACCGCCGATCGGATCGTGCCGTTCAAACCGCACGCGGAGGGATTCCGCCAGAGGGTCCCCGGGGTTGAAATGGTCATTGTAGAGGGCGGTGAGCACGTGGCGATCTTCACCCACCGGGCCCAGGTCAGAGAACGGGTCACCGGTTTTCTTCGACAGCACGCGCCGCGAATGGGTGCGAAGGATGAGGAAGCGTCGATGATTGTCGAGTGAAAGTTGAACCAGATCATTCGCGTTGGCATGTTTAAATGTCTCGACCTAGCGAATGATTGGTGGTCCGCTTACTCTCGCTCACTGCCGTTCGCTCGCTACGCCCCGTCCCTTAATTCCGCCTGAACACGACCTCTTGCTGCTCGGGACGGCTTGCCGCGTTACCGATCAGGGCGCCGGTCAGTGCTCCGATCGCACCGCACGTAAGAGCCATCAGGTCTCCGCGCGCGAAGAAGGTCTCGTCAAATTGAGAACTGACGGCCAGGCCGGTCGCCACGCCTGCACCGGCGCCGATGGCGGCGCCTATGACTGCCCGGTTTTTTCGAGGTTTAACGAGAGAAATCCTCGCAATAGAGGCCTTCAGGATCGGTTGCCTCCTCCCCTCGTCCGTTTCGATAGTCAATTCCTCAGGGGTCGAGGAAACGAACTCGCATTCAATCCTGTCCCCGGCTGTCAGCTCGAGAACGAGCGCACTTCCGGCCTCGAGCTGATCAACTTTCTCCCAGCGGCCAGGGATCACGTCCGCGAGACCAAGAGCTGTGACAAACAGAAAAACGACAGAAAGCACCACTAGCTGAATCCTCATACTTGCCTCCGCCGGTGAGACTAGCACGTTTGGTACCAACCTCTCGACCCATGTGACTCAGGACCCGAAGGACCTCAAGGACCTCGGGGACCGCAAGGAACTCAAGCACCCAAGCCTCCTTGGGGTCCCTGTTGCCATAGAGGTCCTTGAGCTCGTTCCCCTTGTGGACCGCAAGGAATCATCGACCACGTGCAAGGAAATCACGCACCAGGTCAATGCCTCACGACGGCAACAGTGTTGAGAAGGTCCCGAGGAGCTTGTTCCGCGGCTCCAGAGGTTTGTCTCCCTCGGCTGCGTTCGCGCCGTGCGCGGCTTGCGATCTAGCGCCCGCACGACATCCGCCCACAGCAAGTCCATCAATTTCACGTCAGCCGGACCCGGTCGCGGCTAGTAGCACTGCAGGATCATCCAGACCTTCGAGAAGTCACCTGCTGCAAGATCGGCGGTCCGAATCCAGAAGTAGAGCATGCCGACGTCTCCCCACATCATGCCGGCGTCATCGTCGCTGTCGAGTTGAAGCAGCAGATTCCATTCGGTCGCGCCTGCCTCGAGCTGTGCCGCCCGAGGATTTTGGTACCCCGACGGGTCGCCGCAGTAAAGACCGTTCGAGGCAAGCTGGCTTTCCAGCTCCATATCGTCGCCCTGCACGGGGCTCGGGAATCCCCCGATCTGATGTTGGGGCTCATTTGGCGCATCTGCCCGAAGCTTCGTCTCTGCCTCTTCAGCCATGTCCGCCACCTCGGCAATGTCGAGTCCAAGACGTCCCAGGCTCGGGTAGCTTGCTATCGGCCGGTGCTCGAGGGGTCTTTCCTTGTAGATGTATTCACTGGCCAGACCCTTGGGTGCCGCGGCAGGCGCCAAGCCATCGGACGTCGAGGAGTGAATGACTCGCCAGCTCCCGCGGTCCGCCGGATCGAAACCCCAGGTCGATTGTTCTTGATCGTAGAAGAAGTAGACCAAGCCGGTCTTTGGCAGGTTGGCCAGGGAGGGCGGCGGCTGCACCGCGCTCAGGTCAAGTTGGGCCAGGAAGGCGAGGGGCTTGCCTTTCCAAGTGGGCCACTCGAAGCCCCGGGGCACATCCGGAAGACCACCGATCTTCGACTTCGATTTGGCGTGCTGCAGGGCGCTCAAGTGAATGGCTGGGACTGCAGCCTTCTTCAGCTTGTCTGCGATTTCGTTTTCTGTCATCTTCGTTCCTCGAGCTAACCAGCCGGTTCGGGCCGAGCGGCCGGAGGTTCGGTCGGACCCCAGGTAGCGGTCACAACCGGCGCTCACCGCGACAATCAGCAAGCCCAATATCAACCCCGTGCGGCTTCTCATGGTCTTGTGCCTTCCTTAGCTGGACAACCGCCCAGCTTGATATCGGATAAGCGGCGGAATTTCAAGGCTAATCGCCTGTCGCGGTGACTCTTCGTCACGCCGCCGGCCACTGAAGGCAGATCGTGAAGCCGTCCGGATCCTTCAACCAGAGCTGCTTCATGCCGTAAGGGGCGACGTTGGGGGGTTGGAGGTCGATGCCCTGGGCTTGAAGGTAGGCATAGGCCCCATCCAGGTCGCGGCACCCGAAGAAGAGCGCGATGTCCCTGTGGGATGCAATCCGGTTCGCAGCGGGTTTGGGAGGCCGCTTGTCCACTTCGTACGCGGTATTGAGCATCAGGTCAATGCCGTTGAAACGGAGCAACACCCAGTCGAAATCATCGGTCTCCCGCGCCGGTGAGTTACCGGCGACCTCAAAGCCCAAAACGTCGCGGTAGAAC
>CAYQYP010000335.1:0-4505 GCA_964421755.1 uncultured Acidobacteriota bacterium | reverse complement strand
CCCGAACCGGGAGACCTGGCCCGCGAGTTTTCCGCGGGCACTTTTCGGCATATGATGGCTTATGACAGTATATGACAGCTGTGTCCGGTTAACGCTGATTGGCGATCGCCCGGGTTAAGTAATCATGACTATACAGAGCAGGGACGTTGTCGAGGTTCGCGCCGATATCCTGGCCACCGACCAAGATCCAAAAGTCACCCATGTTGTTCCTGTTCTGCCGCTCAAGGATATGGTCGCTTTCCCCTTCATGCTCGTTCCCCTCTTCGTCGTCAGAGAGCGGTCAATCGACGCGATCGAGGAGGCCATCTCGAACGATCGCATGGTTTTCCTAGTCGCACAGAGGGACCCGAGTGTCGAAGAGCCGGGACCGGATGATCTGTACGGGCTCGGCACACTCGGGGTACTGATGCGGGTTGTCCGGGTTCCCGAAGACCGGATCCGAGTCGTCGTCCAGGGTCTGAGCCGTGCGCGGATTGTGGGCTTCGAGAAACAACCCGGACATATGGTTGCGCGTATTCAGGGGATCGATGAAATCGAAGCCGACGAAACCGAAGAGGATATCGAGCTCGAAGCTTTGATCCGCAACGTCAAGCAGACGGCCCGCTCGCTTGTCGAGATGGGCAAACAGCTCTCTCCGGAAGTCATGGTCGTCCTCGAGAATCTGGAAGAGCCCGGCCGCCTTGCCGACCTGATCATTTCAAACCTGGAAATTGAAATCACCAAGGCGCAGGAGATCCTGGAAACTCTGGACCCGGCCGCACGGCTCACTGCCGTGAACCGCATTCTGGCGGGAGAGCTTGAGCTCCTGACCGTCCAGGAGCGCATCAGCAGCCAGGCCCGCGGAGAAATCGAGCGGTACCAGCGCGAGTACTTCCTGCGGCAACAGTTGAAGGCCATACGCAGCGAGTTGGGCGAAGGCGAAGACCTTGTCGAGGAGATCGAGCAGTTCCGCCTCAAGGCGACCGAGCATGGCCTGCCGCAAGAAGCCCGCGAGGAGGCGCTGCGCCAGATCAGCCGGCTGGAACATATGCAGAGCGACTCCGCCGAGGCATCGCTCATACGCGGTTACCTGGACTGGACCTTCAGCCTGCCCTGGAATCGCAGCAGCGACGACAACCTGAACCTCAAAAAGGCACAGCAAATCCTCGATGAGAATCACTACAACCTGGCCGATGTGAAGACGAGGATCATCGAGTACCTCGCGGTCCTCAAGCTGCGGGGTAGGATGCACGGGGGAATACTCTGTTTCGTCGGCCCCCCTGGTGTAGGGAAAACGTCGTTCGGTAAAAGCATCGCCCGGGCGCTCGGTCGCAAGTTCGTGCGCATATCACTCGGCGGCCTGCATGACGAGGCCGAGATCCGTGGACATCGCCGCACTTATGTTGGCGCGCTCCCTGGGAAAATCATCCATGCGCTCAGAACAGCGGGCACCAACAATCCCGTCGTGCTTTTGGATGAGATCGACAAGATGGGTCACGACCTCCGGGGCGATCCGGCAGCTGCCCTGCTGGAGATTCTCGACCCGGAGCAGAACAGCGCTTTCCGGGACAACTACCTGGGAGTTGGTTTCGACCTCTCCAAGGTTCTGTTTATCGCGACCGCCAACGTGCTCGAAAGCATCCTTCCGGCGTTTCGGGATCGCCTGGAGGTCCTGCCGCTTTCGGGCTATGACGAAGAAGAGAAGTGCAAGATCGCGACGCGTTTCCTGATCCCGAAGCAATTGGCCGCCAACGGGTTGTCGCGGGACAACCTTAGGATCGCGCCGCGGGCGCTGCGCAGCATCGTCAACCAGTATACCGACGAAGCGGGACTCCGGAACCTGGAGCGCTGCGTTGCGAGCATCTGCCGCAAGGTAGCGCGAAAGGTGGCTGAGGGCGATCAGCAGAGTATCGATCTGAAACAACAGGCCGACCTCGTCGACTTCCTCGGACCGGCCCGGCGCAAGGAAGGGCGCAGTCCCAGGCGGGATTCCATTGGAGCGGCCACCGCGCTGGCATGGACCGCCTCAGGGGGCGAAATCCTTCTGGTCGAGTGCACGGCTTTGAAGGGCAAGGGCCGGCTGATCATGACCGGTCAACTCGGAGAAATTCTAAAGGAATCGGTTCAAGCGGCCATGAGCTACGCCCGGTCCCGGTCAGCCGAGCTTGAACTCGATGACAGCTTGTTCGAGCAAATGGACTTTCACATCCATCTCCCCGAAGGCGCGATTCCGAAAGACGGACCGTCCGCCGGAACTGCTCTCGCAACGGCATTGATTTCCGCGTCCACCCGACGGCCGGTGCGGCACGATGTGGCGCTCACGGGCGAAATTACGCTCAGGGGCCAGGTGCTGGCCGTTGGGGGGATCAAAGAAAAAATCATGGCTGCCCGTCGGAGCAGGATACCAACCGTTATACTGCCCAAGGAAAACCAGCCGGACGCAAAGCAGTTGCCGGAAGCGGCAATTCGCGGAGTCGAGCTCGTCTTCGTGCAGGATATGGATCAGGTGCTCCGTTGGGCTTTGCGTCCACCGCAAGCCCGTCCGCGGCCCGGCGAGCCCAAGGCCCGGAAAGGAGTGCGACCATCGCTGGCGTAGATCCACGCGACGCTGCATCCGTCGAGCCAACCGGGGAATTCGACCTGATCCGGTTTATCAGAAGCCACCTGCCCCACCCTCCGGAGTATGTGCGGGTCGGGATCGGGGACGATTGCGCGATTCTTGATCCCTCATCGTGGCATCGACTGGTTGTGACCACCGATACGCTGGTCGAGAACGTCGACTTCAAGCGGGACTGGATCTCGCCGCAGTTACTCGGCCGGAAGGCTCTCGCCGTCTCGCTCAGCGACCTCGCGGCCAATGGCGCCCGCCCTGCCGCGTTTCTCATGAACCTGGTCTTGCCCGCCGGTCTCACCGACGTGTATTTCAAATCCCTTGTCGTCGGGACCCTCGAAGCTTCGGGACGGTGGCGCGTGCCCCTCATTGGCGGGGACCTGTCCAGCGGCGAGTCGGTCCATATTACCGTTACAGCCCTCGGGTATGTCAGTGAACGCGAGCCACTCCTCAGGAGTGCCGCCCGGCCGGGGGATGGCATCTTTGTAGCCGGGGAGGTCGGTTGGTCTCACCTGGGCCTCAGTATTCTTCGCACCGAAGACCCCGACTTCAGCCGCGTACATTCAGAACACGATCTGGAACCGCGGGCAGGCGGTCGCGAGCGTTTTCGCGCCCTCGCCGCCCATCTGATCCCGGAGCCCCTCGTCGATGCCGGATTGTGGTTCCAGCAGAGTGGTCTGGTCCACGCTGCAATTGATGTCAGCGACGGAGTCGCCGCCGACCTCGGCCATATCCTCGAGGAGAGCGGCGTCGGCGCCGAGCTGGACTTGGCGGCACTGATTCCCCGGCAGGCCTCAATTCGCCGGGCAGCCGGCTCGGAGGAACTTCTGGAGGAGGCGGTCTTGAACGGCGGCGAAGACTACGCCCTTCTTGTTACAGTGCCGACGGAGAATCTCGAGGCGATCAAAACCCGCTACCCGACTTCGCTCCCGCCCCTGGTCCGGATCGGCACGATCACCGGCGGGAACCAACTGCTGCTCAAGGGCCGCGACAGCATCAGGCCCTACGTTCCTCAAGGCTTCGATCACTTCAGGTGAGAGTCATAAAACGCACGCTCCAACTGCTCCTCCTGGTCAAGGAGCCGCCCAGGCGCACGGCTTTCGCCTTTGCGCTTGGCGTATTTTTCGGCTTTACCCCCCTGATAGGGTTCCACACTCTCATGGGGCTCGTGGCCGCGCATCTTCTGCGATTGAACAAGGCGGCAGTGCTGATCGGAGTCTATATAAACAATCCCTGGGTCGCCGTTCCGTATTTCGGTTTCGCGACCTGGTTCGGGATTTGGCTGACCGGTCTGCCTGAAGGCACGACCGTTCCGCACGTCGGCTTTCGGGAGTTGTTCAGGGTGGAGTTCTGGCGTGAGCTCGTCTCGCAGTATGCGTTGCTCTACCCGGTTCTGGTGGGGTCTTCCGTTCTTTCGGTTGCTTTGGGACTGCTTGCGTATCCGCTTTGTCTGCACGGGATACGAAGGTTCGCGCCCCATAGGGTGGAGCAATGAAAGTCTTTCAGACCCCAACGGGGTCTCGTAACATAGCCCAAGGGTTGGCCGCGCGGTTTGCGGCCTACCCTGGGTCTAGGACGTACGCAGCCCCCAACCCTGAAAGGGTTGCGTACCGAGAGTGATACGCAACCCCTTCAGGGTTGGCACTTTAGCGCTTTCGCACCCAGGGTAGGCCGCAAACCGCGCGGCCAACCCTGGGCTTTGCTACGTAACCCCTTCGGGGTAAAAAGCCGAACGACCGATGATCTCCAGCCAGCTCCTGGGCTTTTTCGACAGTCGCTTTCGTGCGCGGCTCCATTCGATCTCGCCCTCCGCACGACATCAGCCCATAACAAGTACGTCAATACCTGTGGGCCGAACGCACTCCGACCTTATTCAACATTCTCGCTTTCGTGCACGGCTCTCGAAAAAGGTTCT
>CAYQYP010000334.1:0-4678 GCA_964421755.1 uncultured Acidobacteriota bacterium | reverse complement strand
GAGATTATTCGCCACTTACGATCTTCCCGTCGGGCGAGGACAAAGCCTTGGGGCACAGTGGCCTGTGTTGGTGGATCACGTTCTGGGCGGCTGGTCCGTCACTTGGACGTCGGCCTACACCTCCGGAGATCCCCTCACCTTCGAGGATCCGGACCGCGGCCGGCCGATCCCGGTTCGTGACCCGCGAACCAGCGGCTCGGTCGAGCAGCGCCTCGGCGATCGCGTCGATGCCTCGGGTGCGGTCCTGAACCCGTACCTGGATCCTTCGGCGTTCGAACGTCTGGCCGACGAGTACTCAATCACTCCCGAGCCCGAGTTCTACGGCTGGCTGCGCGGGCCTGCGCCGATCGAGCACAGCCTCACCCTGTTCAAGAACATCAACATGTACGAGGCTTGGCGCCTCGAGCTGCGAGCCGAAATTCGCAACCCGTTCAATTCGCCGCAGTTTGAGAATCCGATCACCGATATCTCCAGTGACGACTTCGGTCGCATCATGGAGGCCGAAGGTGAGAGGACAATCATGGTAGGAGCCAAGCTACGATTCTAGTTCGGCACTATCAGGAGCGGTGCTGAGGCCTCACCGACGCGCGCGTCTGATCCGACCGATCCAGACGCGCGCACCCTTCGCGCCGCCGTGAACTTACTTGATTCGGCTGGCCTCGGTTTTTTCGGAGAGGACCCAAAGACCCGGGTCCAATTCCACGTCCTTAGGCTCCATCGGGAAAGTAATGTTAAAAGGAGTCCTTGGCCCCAGAGCAGCCAAGGTTCCGCTGGCGGTCTGGTTTTTGCCGAAGTGAAATAACACCGGAAGCGGCATGAACCATTCCTGATTCTCCGGAGTCCCTTCCTGGAGTATTTCGCCCTGCACCGCGACTTTGCCGCCCTCCTGCTTCACAAGCTTGTAGTTCATCGTGTATCGGGGCAGGCTGGTTTGATAAACCCACTGAGAGAAGAACCAGTTCAGGTCTTTGAGCTGGTACCTCTGGGCCAGGGGCGTCTTGGGAAAGTGTTCGTTTGCGACGGCCAGGAAATCCTCGGTTGACGCCCAGCCGTTCGCGTGTCGCTTCACGAAGTCTTTCATCATGTCAAAAAAGGCCTGACCATTGCCTGTCTTGGGGTCCGTGAAGAGGAAGTGAAGCATCCGCAAAACCAGGGCGCCTTTGTTGTAGATGAGCGTCTGATAGGCATCAAGGCTCTCCCTTGTGCTCAGCCGATGGCCCATGATGATCGGACCCACATCAGTCAGCCGGCCTTTGCCGATGCCTACAACGGTTTCCGGGGGCTCCCGCAGCGAGTCGCGAAGCCTTTGGATCAGTTGACGCTCGGAATCGCCCTTAGCCCGGAGCCGCGTGTACATGACGCCCGAATATTCCGCGAACCCCTCGCTCAGCCACTGGTCGCGGTATGAACGCCAGAGCACGATGTGTCCCCACCATTGGTGCGCGGTTTCATGGGCCATGAAGGAGTAAGTGCCCTTGTTGGCCCGATCGGTCGCCGGCATCATAAGAAGCGTTGGCAATCCCTGACCAAAACCGAACGGATGGTAGGCGGCTCTGAAACTCGAGTACGGATAGGGGCCGAATATGGTGCTGAAATAGTCAACACAGTTGCCCAGTTCAGCAAGAATGAAGTCTTCCTTGATGGCCATGACCGTCCCGTCCATCGAGTAGTACTCAATCGGCAACTGTCTGCCGTCGTTCATCTTCCTGGATTCTTCATGGCGCTGGAACGGCCCGACCGCAAATGTGGCCAACGCGACCGGCTCCTCCATGCGAAACTGCGTGATCACGTCCGAATCCCCTTCCGGAGCCCGTTGCTCGCTGACGAGTCGTCCGATGCTCGTCACTTTGCGATTCTTGCGGTGCAGAAAGGTCAGGTCGAAGGCAGAGCGGTTCAGGTATCCATGTCTTGGATACCAACAGGTGTTCGACAGAGGGTAGTTGGTGTTCGGGATTGACTCCGCGTCATACATGAAGTCCCCTTCCAACTCCATGTTCAGCACCAGTTCCTGTCCTTTTCGGGCGGGGCTTGGCAGCAGCAAAAGGACGCCGCTGTCCCAATCCTCCTGAATGACCGTGATCGGATCCTCGCCTACCCGGGCGCTTTTGACACGCATCGCTTTCTTGAGTCGCCGGTTTTCGTATTCCGACAGCGCCTCGTTCAGAACCAGCGGGATCGCCCTGATGTTGTCCGAGGCAGCTGTGGCTTCCATCCGCGCCTCGAGTTTCAGCATCTTCTTGGGGTCGCGCAGGTCGATCTTCATGGTGTTCTTCCGAATATCGACCAGATCGAACTGATCCGAATAGGAAGTCTGACCTTTCTCGTAGTCGGCGAGGCCATAGAAAGCCATCCAAATGTCGTTGCCGTACAGATCGTGACGATACGAGAAGATCATCCCCTTCTCGCCCGCGCTCAGGTCGAAAACGGAGACCGGAATCCTGCCCTGGTAATCAAGCAGGTAGCTAAAACGGCCCCGTTTGCCCTTGTCGAAGAGCCCGAGAAAAAAACCGGGTGATTCCGCGTTCAGGATGGAAACGGCCTGCCGCGCCGAGATGTTCGCCCCGGTCTCCTTGAGCATCCGCGGCTCCATCGATTGTGCGATCTCGGCCGCCTCGGCCGGGACGGTTCCCCCTGCCATGGGCGATTTGCCGAGGACTTGAGCAGTATCATCCGTGAACCGGAGAACGGCGGTTCGGAAATCCGATTCGACCGCATCCGATTTCAACATCCGACGCAGGTTCTCCTGCTCGAAAACGGTTGGAGGCACGCCGGCTTTGAAGCTCCCCTGTCCGATGAAAACTACGTTTCGGACCTGGCCGTCAACCGGCGCGGCAAAGTAGAAGGTTCCGGAATGGAAAGTCAGGGTCGCCCGGTCTCTTTTCAGGACAGTCTCATTCGCCTGAAAGATGCCCCCAGTCAAACTGAAGGCCCGCAAATCGCGGTACAGTTGGGCGGGATCGGCGACCTGCGCGGACAAAGCTGCGATACAGAAGCCAAAGAAGACAACACACCTCAAGATTCTGGCAACAGCACACCAATCTTGCATAGCTCCCCCTGTCGCCGAGGACTATATGCGCGGCTCGCAGGTGGAGTCAAACCGCTTCGTGGCATTTCAGGGGAACTAGTTGGTGCTGAGCCTTGTTCGCCTGTGTGTAGAATTCCATTGGCGCTCCGTCGGCTTTCATGAGCGAGGGCGCATCAACTTTGATGGGGGGAGTCAGAGAGTAATTTCAATGTACGTCACACTGCTTCGAGTCATCGTCGTCGCCTTCTGTGTCTCTTGTTCGCTGGCCGCCGTTGAAGTGCTGGACGGAGCCAGCAGTTTCCCGCCGGATTCGGTGAGGATTGATTACCACTTCGATTGGAACGCGGATCTCATCGGAGCCCATCCGAACCTAATTGGGACCGACTGGGGTGTGTCATTGAGCGGAACTCAGCCTCAGCTTCAGCTGTATCCGGGACCGTACGCGTCACTTCACTGGGACGTGATCAATCCGAAGATGTCCGGCGTTTCTCGTCCGCTTGTCATTGACTTCGCTTCCGAGGCGAAGCGCGCGGGAGTTCTTCTGGTTAACGGAGAGACTGTCCGGGTGAGCGTATTTGCCCGGAGCGGACATGAATTGGCCTCTGCGAACCGGGTGTTTGCGCCGATCCCAATCTCAGGAATAATTCGCGAATCTTACCTGTTCGTTGGTTTCAAGTCCGAGGACGAACCGATAGCGAAGATGGTCGTCGAGTACGGCGGCACTGCTCCTTCCTCGGACGACTTTGCGGAGATGCTTCACTGGATCGTTTTTGAACCTCAACTGGAGCGCAACTTCACGCATTATGTCCCACATTTCGTCAGTGGCCGTCTAGATCCTGACCTGGTCTTTCGTTCGGAGCTGGTTCTTTTGAACGTTTCGAACTCGACGGCCCAGGTGGACGTCCGGTTCTTCAACCCCTCCGGGCAGGCTCTCGAAGTGGAAGTAGCGCCCAAAGACCTGGTCGGAATTCGGCGATCGCAGCTACAGTTTGAGTTAGATAGGGACGAACAGCTGGTTTTGAGTGGCGACAACCTGGTGTCTGGCTATTGCAGGGTAACCTCCGATGTCCCGATCGGGTTGTCGCTCAGGATGCGAAGGTTTGATTCGGCGGGCTCTCTCGTGTCTGAAATCGAGACCCCGGCCATGCCAGCGGTTAGACAAGCCAGCGGCTCCTTGGTCTATCAGCGATTCGTCGAGGCGGTGGATGTCGAGACCGCGCTGGCGTTCGTTAATACCTCAACTGAAACCGCGAAGGTACACATAAGCGGAGTAGAAGCGGTCATCGAGCTTGCCCCCGGTCAGCAACTTGCCCGTTTTCTCGGCGAGCTGAATCCGGACTCATTCCCCAAACAGGACGAAGGGGACGAGCCGACGCTCATAGACGTGGTCAGGAGCTTCACGGTAACCAGCAACAAACCGATCGCCCTCTCTGCCTTCCGCACGGTTGGCGGGCTCCCGGTAACTGCTTCGCTGGTATACTACAGGCAGCCGGTAGAGTAGAAAACCGTAGGGAAATCGCTGGGCAGAACCCGGCAACAGGGCAAGCCGGGCAACCGAAGGGTAGTTCACCGGCACAAGGAAACCCGCGCCTGACCGGTTTTGCCAATCCTGACGCGGGCTTGCGGAGGTACTCGATGCGCTTACTACGCAGG
>CAYQYP010000333.1:0-2482 GCA_964421755.1 uncultured Acidobacteriota bacterium | reverse complement strand
TTTCCGGTTGTCGATGGAAAGCCGATTGTCAACCGAGGGGTTTTCCGCAGCCAGGCGCTTGGAATGGATGTCGGATACAACATCTTCCTCCCGCCCGGTTATGAGGCGGACGCATCGGCTCGGTTCCCGGTCGTCTACTGGCTGCATGGGCGGAACGACAACGAATACACGAGCATCTCGCAGGCCGTGTTCGCTCACGAGGCCATCGTCAACCGGCGGCTCGCACCGCTGATCATTGTATTCGCAAGTGGCTTGGGCCAGTCCTTTTATCTGGACTCGACCGATGGCCGCTATCCGGCGGAGACCTTGTTTATCAAGGAACTGATACCGCATATCGACGGGAAGTTCCGAACCATCCTCACCCGGTCAGGTCGCCACATCGCCGGAATGTCGATGGGAGGGTTCGGTTGTTTGAGACTTGCCTTCAAGTATCCCGAGTTGTTTTGTTCGGTTGTCTCGTATGCCGGCCTGTTTCCTCCAGAAAGAGTAGCCAGCGAACCGAACGTCGCCAAGATGACAGGCGGCAACTTCGAGGCTTTCACGGCTCAAACGCCTCAGGCCGTCCTGGAAAAGAATGCGGATCAAATCCGCGATCGGCTGGCCGTTCGGGTGATTTGCGGGGCACAGGATCGGTTCGTGTCGAGTGCCCGAGCGTTCAATCTTCTGCTCGCACAGCTTCAGATCGACCACGACTACGAGGAGCTGTCGCCGTTTGGGCATGACATTGTTGGAATGTTCGAACGCGCGGGAGTCGAGGGGCTCCAGTTTGCGGTTAAAGCAGGAGCCGCAGCCCGGCGGCAATCGGTCACCTTCGACATCAACACCACGGTGCCGGTCGGCGTGCAGCGGATCATTGAACCGGTTTACCCGGAATCCGCCAAACAGGCTAAAGTCGAGGGACGCATCAACCTTGAAGTTCGGCTTGCGGAGGACGGCAGTGTAAAGGAAGTGCGGGCCCTCTCCGGCGACCCGAGACTGGCTGGCCCAACGGCTGAGATCGTCCGGCGCTGGCGGTTCGACCGACCCAAAGTCGACGGGAACCCGTCGGAAATCATAATCGGTGTCGAGGTTAAGTTCCGCCTCGGCGAGTGACGCCGCTCGTTGCTTCGCAGACAATATAAGTGACATCCGGCGCAAGCTGCGTTATAACGCGATCAACCGGGGGTGAGGTGTGGGGAGACCTCCAGCGAAGGTGCCTATGCTTACGTCTCTGTGTCTCGGCTTGTTTCTCGGGACAACCGGATTTGCCAGTCTGGCCGTTGATTCGGCTGATTCCGTCTCCTGGATCACGAACTACTCAAATGGCCTCGAAGAAGCTCGCAAGACCAACAAACCGGTGCTGCTCATTTTTTCGGCGGAGTGGTGCGGTCCTTGCCACGCCATGGAACGTGAAGTTCTGTACGATCCACAGGTAGTCCCACTCCTCAAGAAGTTCGTGTGTTTGAATATCGACATAGACAGAGACGAGTTCACCGCCGCTCGCTACCACACCGACTCGGTACCGAGGGTGTTGATCCTCGACCCTTCGGCTAACGTTTTGTCGGATCGTCTCGGCTATCAATTCAAACC
Source organism: uncultured Acidobacteriota bacterium (assembly GCA_964421755.1). Taxonomy (GTDB): domain Bacteria; phylum Acidobacteriota; class UBA6911; order RPQK01; family RPQK01; genus CAVUUN01. The sequence goes on along the minus strand of CAYQYP010000333.1, from coordinate 913 downwards.
GGAGATGATCCGGCTGCTGTCAGCCATTCCAGGCGATTTTGGCCCAATCGCGGTTACCAACGCCCGGCTCAAAGAGGACTCAGACGATTTTCCGGCTTGGATGAGCGTGGCTCAGTTCTACGCACAACTTGGAGTCATGGACCTTTCCATCAAGTACGTGAAAGGGGCTCTGAAGACTGCCGAGGGGAAGAGCCACGGGCCCTCCCGGGAGAATGCGCTCAACAAGCTGGGTCTGCATAGCCTGAAAATGCAGAGTCTCAAAGATGCGCGTAAAGCGTTTGAACAGTGTCTGGCTGAGTTTGGCCGGGATGGGAAGCAGTGCGACCTGACCATGCTGGGACTAATCACCGTCCTGGCGAGCGATGGCAAAGTCAAGGAGGCAGAGAAGCTTCTGGCTGACCTGCGGACGCGATTCCCAGAGTCACCGGCGGTTGAACGCGCGGCCAAGAACATTCAGGAGGCCGGGGCCGCACGCTGAAGGTCCACTGGTTGCATCGGATCGAATGTCCGGCTTGGAAGTCGGACCGACGCGGCGCTGTCAGGCGGCGAAACCGGGCGCGGTACTCACCACTTTCTCGACGATTTCGACACCGCTTCGCCGAAGGAATTCCTCGGGTGATTCTCCACCAATCATGACAAAAACGAAGTCGTTTGGAATCTCGATGCTCTGTTCTGCAGAAGTCAATTTGACGGCATCGGGGCGGATCTCGACGACCTCGGACTCGAGCATCACTCGTAGCTTGCCGGCGGCCTGCTGTGTCTCCAGTTTCTCGCGGTTTCGATCGCGGGCCCGTTTGAAGCTCGTGCCCCGATAGCAAAGCGTGACTCGATTATCGTTGATGCGGCTCAGACCGACCGCAGCCTCCAAGGCCGAATCGCCACCGCCTACCACCAGCAAATCCCGGTTCGAATA
>CAYQYP010000332.1:0-32293 GCA_964421755.1 uncultured Acidobacteriota bacterium | reverse complement strand
CATCTGCCTCGGCGGGAGTGCAAAGCATTTGGGCGATCCACGATGGTGCCAAGGTGGAACGTGACGATCTGAGTCATCCCGGGGAACGCGGGAATTCAGTCTGGGACGGGAAGCGCATACGTCTCTTCGGGGCTAAGAACGAAATCATCGCTTTCCAGGTGATCGTGGAGACGGATGCTTCAGGAATCGCCGCGCTGTCCGCGAATCTCGTCGAGCTTCGGGCCGGCACCGGAGAATCACCGATCAGCTACAGTCCGCCGGGAAACGATCCCACCAACTACGTCGGAAGGGAAATCGAGCTCTTCTCCGTTCACTACATGAATGTGACCAGGCCGACACAGGCCGGCTGGATCTACCGGCTGGGGAAGCCCTCGGCGCCGAAGGATCCGACCGGGTGGAAACCGGTGCAGCTCGTCCCCGAAAACGCACGTGCGCAAAAAGGCGGTTTCCCGCTGCGCGTCGCCCCATCCAGTGTCCAGGCTCTCTGGTTCGACATCTACCTGAGGCGTGACCTCGTCCCGGGTGTCTACCGCGGAACCGTGAAAGTGACAGCGGACGGTGAATCACGGGAACTGCCCGTTGAGTTGGAAGTCCTGAATTTCACGCTCCCCGACGAAAACAGCATGCACGCCATGGTTTTCTACGAGAGATCGCAGTTTAACCAGTACCACGGGCGGGATCTTGATGCTCAGTATCACCGGTTCGCCCACAGGCAGAGGATCGAGCTTGTCCAGGCCTACGATCAGGCCTCGGTAAACACGCAACAGGCGCGCTTCAATGGCGATGACTTTACGTCCGAGGAGGGTTATCAGGGGCCGGGCGAAAAAACGGGCAATCGCATTATCCCGGCCACGTTTTACGGGCCGGGCAGAGACTTTGATACTCGCGAGACCGCCTGGCGCCGGGCCGATGGCTGGATGAATTTTCTGGCCGGGCTGTTCCCCAAGGCGATTACCTTCGTGTACATGCCGGACGAACCGGCTCGGTCGCAATTCCCGCGGATCCGAAGCCTGGCCGAAAACATCCATTCCAACCCCGGGCCCGGGAAGCGCCTCCCCGTCCTGGTGACCCACGAATACACCGCCGAACTGGAGGGAGCGATCGACATCTGGTGTTCTGGCCCGCAAGGCTTTTTCATCGACAAGGCGAAGGAAGAGCGAGCCAAAGGTCGGCAGTACTGGGTTTACAACGGAGGGCGTCCCCATGGCGGCGCGATCGTGATTGACGCGCCCGCGACCGACGCCCGGGCAACGATTTGGGGGTGCTTCAAACATGACATTCCCGTTTACTTCTACTGGCACGGCAACCATTGGCGTCACAACCAGCAAAAACCGGGGAACCGGATCCAGAACGTGTGGGCGAACCCCGTGACCTTCGACAACCGTGGCCAACCGAATAAACCGATTCAGGACCAGAGCTTTGCCAACGGCGACGGCGTGCTCATGTACCCGGGCCAGGAGAAACTCCATCCCGAGGAAGACCGCGGAGTCCCCGGCCCCTGTTCGACTGTTCAACTGGCCAACTTCCGGCGCGGGTTGCAGGACCACCAGTACCTGACGCTGGCACGGCAGAAGGGTCTGACTGCCATCGTTGACGAGGCGCTCAAGAAAATCGTCCCGCGTATGTTCTCGGATGCCGGCGAGCAGGTGGGATTTTCCGAGGATGGCGACGAGTACGAAGCGATGCGGTACCGGATCGGGAAAGCACTCGCGCAGCAGACAACTACCAACTGACGACTGACGATTGACAACTGAGAAGGTGTGAAAGAATCGGGAGACGAGGCGAATGTACGTTTTCGACCCCAACGGGGTCGCGTAGCAAAGCCCAGGTTGGCCGCGTTGTCTGCGGCCTACCCTGGGTGACCAGCGAGTGGTTCCCAACCCTGAAAGGGTTGCGCATGTAGCCGGATACGCAACCCCTTCAGGGTTGGAATCTTTGACGGGCCGCCACCCAGGGTAGGCCGCAAACAACGCGGCCAACCCTGGGCTTTGCTACGCGACCTCCTTGGGGTCGAGATGCGGTCTCACGATTTTTTCACACCTTCTGACGACTGACGACTGACAACTGATGACTAACGACTGACTACTGACCGCTAACTGCTCGAGAGTCACGCGTGAAACCCGCACTCGCTTGCGGTTCAGGTTGTCAGTCGTCAGTCCTAACACAATGGCACAAAGGGACTATTACGACATTCTGGGCGTCCGCAGAAACGCATCCGAGGCGGACATTAAGAAAGCCTACCGGCGGCTCGCCCGAAAGTACCACCCGGATATCAATCCGGGCGACAAGAAGGCGGAAGAGAAGTTCAAGCAGTTGCAGGAGGCCTACAATGTCCTGAGCGACTCGGATAAGCGGCGAGTGTATGACCGAGTCGGATTCTACAAGGAAGGTGCCCAGGCGGGCCCCGAGGGCCCAGGACCTGGCTTTCAGGGGTTCGACTTCGATTTTGACCCGGGAAATCGGCAGGGACCTTCCGGCGGGGGCGGACGCAGTTTCGGTGACATTTTCTCGGACCTTTTCGGAGGGGGCCGTTCGTCGCGTCCGCAAGCCAATGCACCCCAGCAGGGGAGCGATCTCGAATTCCACGTATCCATTCCGTTTCTGGACGCGATCAATGGCACGCAAACGGCGGTGAACGTGAGCCGCCGAGAGGTGTGCGGGCGATGCCGGGGCAGCGGATCGATTTCAGGCACGAAGCTGCAGACGTGTTCGGTTTGTGGTGGTCGCGGACAAGTGCAGCAGAGCCACGGGGCGATGCGGTTTGCCACTCCGTGCCCCCAATGCGGCGGCTCCGGCCGGGTGAGGGCTGGCGACTGCCCGGTCTGCGCCGGAAATGGGACCGTTCAAAAGATCGAGAACCTGAACGTCCGGATACCGGCGGGCGTTAACAACGGATCCCGGGTGCGGATCCCTGGTAAAGGCAATGCGGGGGAATATAGCGGCCCTGCCGGCGACTTGTACCTGGTTATCCACGTGCAGGCCCACCACTTCTTTGACCGTGAGGGAAACGACATTATTTGTCGCGTGCCGCTGACGATCACCGAGGCGGCGCTCGGATCGAAAATAGAGGTGCCGACGATGGACGGGAAGGCCCTCCTTAAGATCCCGGCGGGAACCCAGAGCGGGCAGAAGTTTCGTCTGCGCGGGCGCGGTGTCCTTTCGGCAAAGGGAGGGAACCGGGGAGACCAGCTGGTAGAGGTTCGGGTCGTGCTCCCCCAAATTCGCGACGAAAGGTCCAAGGAGATCTTGAGGGAGTTCGCCAGGTTGAATCCGGAGAACCCGAGAGCCGAGTTGAAGATTTAAAAGACACTGCGGACTGCCCACTGCCCACTGCGCACTGCCAACCACTTTGAGGTTGGCGTGGGTGGGTTTCGGTGGGCAGTGGGTAGCGCGCAGTGCGCAGTCTTAAGGAGAAAACCATGGTGCGGAGACAAGCCTGTTTCACTATCGGTGTGGTGGCCGAGATGTACGACGTCCACCCGCAGACGCTCCGGATGTACGAGCGAGAAGGTCTGCTGAAGCCTTCCCGGACGGAGGGAAACACGCGTCTCTATACCGAGGCGGATCTCGAGCGACTCGACACGATCGTCAGCCTGACGCGCGAGCTGGGGGTCAACCTCGCCGGCGTGGAAGTGATTCTCAACATGCGGGAGAAAATGGAAGCGATGCAGACCGAGGTCGAGCAACTCGTTCAGTTCCTTCAGCAGAGGTTTGACCTCGACCCTGAATTGCTCTCGCAACATATCAAGACCGCGCTGGTCAGGGTCCCGCCAACCAAGCTGGTCCAGGTGGAGCGCTCGGAGGTCACTGCCCGGGGGCGTTCACGGCAGGGATAGCCTTTTTTTCAGCAGTCTTGATGTGCCGGCGGGCGGAGCTGTAAGTAGCTCGGAGGACCTTCTGAGCTCTCCTCTGGTCCGGCTCCTGCGTTCGGACCTGTTCTTTGATCGCCTCCATGACAGCTTCAAGTTGCGGTAGAATTCGAGCAGTGACGGTCGGATCGTAGGGAAGTCGGACGGAATCAAGTCCGAGCTCCGAGAAGAGACTCAAATACCGTGCTGTGACCGTATCGGGACAGGTGATCCGCTTCTTGCCCGCCTTGACCTCATATCCGAGAAGCGTGTAGATGATCTGTGGCTGGCATTTTCGTCCCCACAGCGCGATAGAGCGGTTGCGTTCCGTGACGACCTCGTCCAGGTAGATCCTTTTCAGCTGGCGGACGTCCGCGACTCGTTTCCGATCAGGCATATCCATGGGTGGCATTCTCTCTGAAAACCCGGGCAATGTGATAGCCAATTTCGGGTCGCGCGATTGCGGGACGACTGATCGCAACCGAAATCCAATGCGAAATCGGGGGGTGAATCAGATTGATGCACCTTCTGGTGATTCGGCTTGCACGGAGAGCCCTCTCGGGGGCGGGAAGCGCCCAATTCTGAGCAGGGGACGGACTCGATTTTATGTTACGATAGTCTCTTTTTTGAGACAGGAACAGGATGTTACTGGTCTTGCAGGACGGAGTCTGGGCCTTACTGAAAGGCGTCGGCACTTTTCTGCACAATTTCGCTCTTACGCTGGGAGGACCCGGCTTATTTTTTATCGCAATCGCGGACTCGTCTTTTCTATCCATACCCGAAGGCAACGACCTGCTGATCGTCATCCTGTCGACCGGCCAGAGTTGGCAACGGATGCTTTATTTTGCGAGCATGACGATACTGGGGTCGGTGACCGGCTGTATACTCCTGTTCACCGTCGGAAGGCGGGGCGGGGGTTTTCTGGCCAGGCGATTGAGCGCCAAGAGGATTGCCGACTTCGAGGCGACTTACTTGAAGTGGGGTGTGTGGAGCATCCTCATTCCGTCGATTCTTCCCCCGCCGACGCCGTTTAAGATTTTTGTCCTGTCGGCTGGGATGTTCAAGGTTTCCTATCGGCGCTTTATCGTGGCGGTGCTGATTGGTCGCAGCGTTCGGTATTATATGTGGGGCATCCTGGCGGTTCTCTATGGTGAGACCGCGCGATACTTCCTGGAGCACAATTTGAAGCTGGTCGGAGTAGTGCTGTTCATGCTCCTGATCACCGCGATCCTGACGTACACCCTGATCTGGTACAAGGGTCGAAGGAACCCGGGGCAGGAGAACATCGTATGAAGGTGGCATATCTGGGCAGCCGTGCATTGCTTCTGCTGCCTTGGGCACTAATCTTGCTTAGTCCGGGTTGTGCTTCTATGGTAAAGGACAAGCAAAAGGTGAGCCTTCCGGCTGCCCATAAAGCGGCACGAACCGCCACGATCGATGAATTGGTCACGCTCGTCAACTCGAAATTCGCCGGGCTGTCTTCGCTGATCGTCTCGCGGTTCGAGGTTGAGTTTCGAGGAGGCTCAGCGGAATTAGGCTTCATTGAAAGGTATCCGAAAGCGAAGGGCTACCTGGTTGCTCAGCGTCCAGACTCGGTTTACGTGAACATCCTCCATCCGCTGACCAGTTCGACGGTCGTCGCGATGGCAGCGAAAGGCGAGGATTTTCGAATCTGGTCCCCGCGCGATAACAAGTTCCTGGTCGGGAAAACCAGTCTGAAGACTGATGAGACCAAGCCGTTGTTCAACGTGCGGCCGCAGCACATACTGCAGGCTGTTTTGATTGATCCGGTAAACCGCGATGATTCCCAGACAATCTGCTTCATGGAGGAGACGCTCGACCTGAGCTTCAAGTACTATGTCCTCGGGGTCGTCCGGCTGCAGCCGCAGGCCGCCCCCTGCCTGGTGCGCAAAGTGTGGGTTGAACGGAGTAAAATGGAGGTGGTCCGCCAGCAATATTATGAGTGCGGAACCCTCCAGAGCGATATTCGATACGGACCTCCAGTGCTCAGTGGCGCAGTAACGATCCCGGGCGAAATCAACGTCGAGCGGGTTCTGGAACACTACACTATCCGGCTGAAACTGGAGCCGGATGGGTTGGAACTGAATCGGTCGATCAAGGACGACCGTTTCGACATTCCTCAGCCGCCGGGTGCTGAGTTAATCGAGGTCAATGAAAAAGGCACGTAGGCCGGCAGTCAATATGTTCAAGCTTATCTATTCAAACTTGATCCATCGACCCACCCGTACAGGGGTCAGCGTTCTGGCGGTTTCGCTTGGTGTGGTCCTGATACTGGTGAGCGTCGGGCTCTCATATGGCCAGTTGAATGACCTGGCCGAAAGAATGCGGCGCGTAGGCGGCGACTTCATGTTCCAGCCTTCCGGCGCCTCCTTTTTCTTCGGCCTGGACAGTGGAACACTGCCTGTAAAGATCGTTGACCTGATCCGGAAGGTGGAGGGGGTCGAAGAAGCAACCCCGGTTCTGACCAAATTCATCAGCGACAAGTGGAAGGTCGTCTACGGGATTGACAAGCCGAGCTTCAGCCGCGTCAACCGGGACCTGCATTTCGTCGCCGGACGGCACTTCGAAGGGCCGGATGAGGCGATTGTCGACACTAACTACGCCCGGTCTTCCAATCTCAAAGTAGGTGATACGTTGGAGCTCCTGGGTCACCCGTTTCGAATCTCCGGTATCTACGAAGAGGGCACGGCTTCGCGGGCGATGGTGCCTCTGGAAACCCTGCAGACCCTGAACGGGACGCCCGAGAAGGTCACGCTGTTCTTTATTCGGCGAAGCGAGACCGTTTCGACCGATGTTGTGCACGAAAGATTGAAGCAGCGGTTTCGGGATTATACAATTACCCGAACCGATCGGTTGCAGGAGGTCATGCCGGCCAGCACGCCCGTTTTCAGGCCGTTTGTGACCGCAATCGTTTGCATTTCGGCGGTAATCAGTTTTCTGATCATTTTGCTGTCGATGTATAGTACGATCACGGAGCGAACGAGGGAAATCGGGATTCTGAAATCCTTGGGGGCTTCACGATCCTACATCATCAACATGGTGCTTCGCGAATCAGTCCTGATTTGCTTCGGTGGAATACTGCTCGGCTTCGGTTTAACTTTCATCGCTATCGAGCTCATTTTGATGGCTTTCCCCAGTATGCCGGTCACAATCACTCTTTTCTGGCGTTTCATGGCTGCGCTGATGGCATTGACAGGCGGGGTGCTTGGTGCGCTTTATCCCGCTGTCAAGGCGGCTCACTTGGATCCGGTGCGAGCGTTAGGGTATGAGTAAGACATTGGATATCGCCCACAAGATCGATCCCGTCGTCGTCGAAGACCTCCAGATGGTCTACCGGGTCGGCAAAGTCGAGGTGCCTGCCCTGCGCGGAGTCAGTCTCACCGTCAAGGCGGGCGAGTTCGTCGCCGTGATGGGACCGAGCGGATGCGGCAAGTCCACCCTGCTGCACCTCGTGGGGGGACTCCTCAAGCCCACTTACGGCCGGATCTACATCGAGGGGACGGATATCAGCTCGGTCGGCGATCCGCAGCGGACCGAAATCAGGCGCCGGAGGATGGGCTTCGTCTTCCAGCGTTTCAACCTCCTTCCCACGCTTACCGCGGCAGACAACATTGAGTTGGCCCGACGCATCCACGGGATCAACGGAAATCAGGACCAGAGCACCGAGCAGATGCTGCGGCTGCTGGGCCTTGAAGACAAGATGCATCACAAACCGTATGAGCTTTCAGGTGGAGAGCAACAGCGGGTGGCGATAGCACGGGCGGTCGTCAATCGGCCCTCGCTGCTTCTTGCCGACGAGCCGACCGGTAACCTGGACTCCGATAACTCGCAGATGGTTCTGCAGATGCTCAAGGAGCTGAACCTGCGTTACAAGCAGACTATCATCATGATCACGCACGACTCCGAAGCCGCTTCGACGGCCAGCCGGATCGTCGAAATGCGGGACGGCCGGATTCTCAACCGCGTGCAGAATCTGTTTTACGCGGTTGAGCAGAAACGGGTTTGAAATGATGACGATTTTGCGCGCGATTGGCAATGTGATCTTTTGGACCTACAGCCGCGGTTCCTGGCAATACGATCTGCTGTGCGCCTCGATCCTGGCCTTCATCTTCCTCACCCCAAAGGAATACTTCGTCAAGCCGCCGTTCTACATTATCCAGCAGCCCAAGAAGATCGAGCAGAAGGCACCCGTAAAAGTCGAAGGTGCACCGGCTCGAATCGCGCAGGACTAATCTTGCTCCTTCCGCTTCCGCGCAACTCTGTCCACCTGACAAGACTCTATTGATACATGAAAAAGCTGCCGCTCTTACTTCAGGTAATCGCAATTGCCCTTGTTGTTTCCTGGGCCACTCGGCTGCCCGTCGTGCGGGCGCAAGGCCCAACCTTAACCCTCGAACAGGTGCTCGCCAGAATGGAGCAGAAGGGGGCCGGCCTGACCACGCTGACCGCCTCGATAAGCCAGAAGAAGTGGACTGACATCCTGGAGGAATTCGACACGGGCGAGAAAGGTCGGCTGTCGTTCTTGAAGAAAGGCGGCAAGGTGTTCCTGCGAAGGGATATAACGCAGCCGCAGGAGACCAATCTCGTCATTAACGACGGGAAGGTGACTTTCTACCAGCCGCGGATCAGGCAGGCGCAGCGCTACAATCTCGGTCAGAACAAGGATAAGGCTGAATTCCTGCTGCTCGGCTTCGGATCCAACCGGGCGGCCATGAAAGAAGCCTACAACATTCGGTTGACCGGGCAGGAAAAAATAGGCAATCGAACGACCTATCTGCTCGAGCTGTCACCCAAGTCGCAGAAGGTCTCGGCGTTTTTCTCACAGATCGTACTCTGGGTCGATTCCGAGCGCTGGATACCGATCAGGCAAAAGCTGGTCGAGCCCAACCGAGACTACCAGTTGATTGACTTCGACGAGGTCCAGATCAATCCCCCCGTCAAGGAAGCGACCTTCGAGCTCAAGCTGCCGAAAGGCGTGAACGTGGTTGGGTAGAAAAACAAAAGACGGTTATCCACGAAGGACACGAACGGACACGAATAAAACGGATTCCTGCTGTGGCAGTCGCCTTCATTCGTGTCCGTTCGTGTTACAAGCGTAACATTGGTTGCGGCTACGCCGCGCTGTGTCCTTCGTGGATAACCGTCTTTTGCTTTTTACACAGCGATTCTTGCGGTCGTGCCGTCGGATTGCCCCTTCTTCTTTTCACCTGCCCTGATGACGGATCGGGTGTACAGGATGCGGTGGATGACGGTCCAGTTGGAGAGAACCGCGATCACCCAGAGCACCGGGTCCATGAAGTAAAACGCCCCGATGATCAGCAGAACGATCCTTTCCGGCCGTTCGAGGAATCCCACTTTGCATTTCGGGATCAGGCATTCGGCCCTGGCCCTCGCATAGCTGGTCAGAACCGACCCCATCATTACGATTCCCACCAGCACCACGTAGTTCATCCGATCTTGGCTTCCGTACCAGATGATCAGGCCAAGGTAGAGGATCAGGTCCGAGTACCGGTCCATGATGGAGTCGAAGAACGCGCCGAACGGAGTCACTTTGTTCATGGTCCGGGCAACCATTCCGTCGACCATGTCAAATAGCCCGGTGATGATCAGAAAGACGCCGGCCCAGCGAAATCTGCCGGTCGAGAAGACGTAGGCCGTGACTATGCTCATCACGAAGCCCAGGAAGGTCAAGTGGTTGGGCTTTACGTGGAGCACCCCCAGCGCCCTCACGATCCCTCTCAGGATGAATTGCCCTCCCGCCCCGATTTTATCGGATATCATGCGCCAACTTTCGTCTGGAAATGCGGCGTGCCCGCCGTACGATGCCGGCGGGGAGCAGCTACGTTCGTAGAAGACCTTAAAAGATTTCGAATTTAATGGTCAAGAACTTCCTCGGATTCTGACGGAAATCGTAGATCAACTTGACCACCTCGGACGATACCTTGTTCATGTTCTGGTACAGCTCTTCATCCTTCGCCAGTTTGCCGAGCGTACCTTTGCCTTGCTCGACGTCTTTCATGAACCCGTTGAGCTGGTTGAGCGACCCTCGCAGGTCCTGGTAAAGCTTGTCATCAGCGGAGAGCTGACCGAGGGTGCCCTGCCCGGAATCCATGCGCTTCGTAATGTGCTCGATGTTCGCCATGACCTCGTTGCTTCGCTGGTAGAGCGCCGGGTCATTGACGAGTTTACCGAGTGTGCCCTCCCCCTTCTCAACCTTGGTCATGAGGGACTCCAGCCGGACGGTCGCGGCGTTGATTCGGTCGTAAATCTCGCGTTCCTGGATCAGGCGTGGCACGGTTCCGGGTCCCCGCGTGAACTCTTCCATCATGGTCGAGGCACGTTCCACGGCCTGGCGGGCACCGACTACAGCCTGGTTGAGGTTGTTGTAAAAGGCGGGATCGTTGAAGAACTTCCCAACCGAACCCTGTCCTTCCTCGAACTGACCCATAACGTCCTGGAGCTTTTCCGACAGGCCCTGGAAGTTCGCCAGGATGTCGTTCGCACCGGTCATCAGCTCCTGAAATCCCGCCTGCCGTTCTCCCGTAATCAGGATCAGTTTCTTGGTGTCGGACCCGAACCAGGTGTCAACTTTCTCGGTCACGACGGCCGGAGGCTGCGAAGTGCGGCCGAGGGAGATATCTATGTATTTGTCTCCAAGCAGCCCGACTGATCCAAGCGAGATGTTGCTGTCCGCCCGGATCCACTGCTGGTACTCGGACTTGATCTCCAGGTAAACCTCTATATTCTGGATGTTTGCACGGGCACGAGTGATCTCGTTGCGGTAATCGTCAAGCGTTTCAGTGTGGTTCTCGATCTCGTTCTCCACGTCCTCGATCTGCTCGGCCACGGTCTTAGCGGCGGCGGAGTTCTCGCCCCTCGCCTGCACGGCTGACTGGTGCTCGGCCCTGAGGTTGACCAGGCGTTGGCGCAGTGGCGCGAGCTGGGACTCCAGTTGCTCGCTCTTGGAAGTCCGATCAGCGATCAGCTGCATGGCCTGTTGATTGGTCGCCGTGGGCGGTATTTCGCCGGGTTGCGTGATCTTTACCTCGGTCACGTTGCCGATCTCGACACCGCCCAGTAGAACGATGTCGCCGGCCTTCAGTCCGGAGACCGTGTTCAGGTAAGTCTTCGCTTCAAACGTGTCTTCGAGAAGACCAACCTGGGTGCCGATTGTAAAAATTGCGACCGCAAGAATAATGCACGCGACGACAACGAAGATCCCGACTTTGAGCTCCGAAAGCGAGATCCTCTTGCTCTTGGTGTCCATTCTGATCCCTTTAAAGACCTAATGTATAAGAAGGCGGGGAACTAGGTCACGAATTCCCTGATGTACTCGTCCTGTTCGCTTTTGAGCATCTCGTCCGTTCCCTCGAAGAGGGTCCGGCCGTCCTTCAGCATCACGAACCGGGTATTGACCAGGCAGAACTCCTGCCCCTCTGGCCGGAATTCCACTTGCCCATCGTCCGATGCCACCGCCAATTCGCTCGCCAGTGTCGAGGCGGCGGCGAGGTCGTGCGTAACAAAGATCGACGAGACATTTCTCAGGTCCCTCAAGTGGATGACCAGTTCGCAAATCGTCCGGCTCGTAATAGGATCCAGACCGGCAGTCGGCTCATCGTATAAGAGAATGCTCGGGTTGCCGACAACCGCGCGGGCGATCGCGACACGGCGTCTCATCCCTCCCGACAGCTCCGACGGCATCTTGTCCACAGCGTGCGCGAGGCCCACGAAAGTCAGCAACCGCATGACCGTTTCTTCGATTTCCTTTTCGCTGGCGCTCTTGTCTTCGAGCAACCGGTAAGCCACGTTCTCGCCAACGGTGAGAGAGTCGAAAAGCGCGCCCTCCTGGAAAACCATGCCGATCTCCCGCCGAAGTCCCATAAGTTCGTCCTCGGTACTCCGGCCGATATTTTGGCCATTCACGAAGACTGTTCCCGTGTCCGGTTTTACAAGCCCGAGTACCATTTTCAGAATCGTCGATTTCCCGGATCCGCTACCTCCAAGAATGATCTTCATCTCACCCTGGCGAACGACCATGTTAAAGTTTTCGAGCACGGTCTGCCCATCGTAGGATTTGGATACCTCATCAAATTCGATGGCGATCACCTTAACTCCAGCAGGATCTTGCTCAGGAAGAAATCCGACACGATGACCAATATGGAGGCGGTCACGACCGACTGGGTCGTACTCTGACCGACTCCCCGGGTGCCACCCCGGGTGCGCAGCCCGAAATAGCAGCCAACCATACCAACGATAAAGCCGAAGAAGATCGGTTTAATCAGTCCCTCGAGCGCGTTGGTGTGATCAATGGACCGCACTGCGGTGCTCCAATACAAAGAGGAGTTGAGCCGGAGTGCATAAAAAGAGACGAGCCAGCCCCCGATCAATCCGAACAGGTCGGAGATGACGGTGAGCAGAGGAACCATGGTCGTGCAGGCGACGATCCTGGGGGTAACGAGTTTCTTGGTCGGATCGGTTCCAAGCGCCCGCATAGCGTCAATCTGTTCGGTCACTACCATGGATCCGAGCTCAGAGGCAATCCCGGACCCCACTCGGCCAGCGATCATGAGCGCGGTGAGAACCGGCCCCAGCTCTTTGATCAGCGACAGGGATACCAGTTGACCGGTCAAATGAACCGCACCGAATGCCTTCAACGAGCTGGAAGTCTGCAGCGCCAATACGCCGCCGGTAAAAAAGCCGGTAAGGACCACAATCAGCAGCGAGCCGACTCCCACGATGTCCATCTGGACGAGCGTGTCAGCTAGATAGCGGGGCTTCCGGGCAATGTTTCCGATCGCTTGCACCGAGAGCAAGCTGAATTCCTGGATTTCAACAAGCGGCTTGTAGAAGAAGTTCATCGGCTCGTGGGCGCAAACAGGTCAAACAGATGCGAATTTAATGCTACACTAAAAACCCGGGATTTCTTGGCTGAATCCACAGAACACTTTGACTCCGCCTGATTTGAGTCCGATTCGAATTCTAACAGAGTTGCGCGTGGGCGGGGAAGCAGGGGCAAGAGCTGCGGTCGCCGGGGACAGTGGTTTTCGGCCCCCTTCCGGCTCGGGGATTCGCTGGCGGGCATAGTCAAGATCTGATCCTGAGACGGGAGACTCGACAGATGCTGCGTTTCCTCACTTCCGGAGAATCACACGGGAAAGCCCTCGTGACTGTCATAGAAGGCTTTCCCGCGAATGTCCCGGTCGAACCGGCGGAAATCAACCGTGACCTTAAACGCCGCATGGGAGGATATGGACGGGGTGGCAGGATGAAGATCGAGAGCGACGAGATCGAGATCTTCGGAGGCGTCAGGCACGGCCGCACGCTCGGCTCCCCGATTGCATTCGCGATCCACAACCGGGATTGGGCCAACTGGACGGAGATCATGTCCCCCGAGCCGAACCCGACCGGCGCCGACAAGCGACAGATTACCCGCCCGCGTCCGGGCCATGCAGACCTCGCGGGGGCGCTCAAATACCGGTTCGATGACATGCGCAATGTGCTGGAGCGCTCAAGTGCGCGCGAAACGGCTTCACGGGTCGCGGTCGGCGCCTTCTGTAAGACGCTCCTTAGTCCCCTCGGAATCACCGTGTACAGCCATACGGTCGCGGTTAAGGACATCCGGATATCCGAGAATCAACTGGGGCAGGTGAGCGCAAAGAAGATCGATGCCATTGAGTCCAACGAAATGCGATGCGCCGACCCGGAACTGAACGAGGCAATGAAGCAGGCGGTCGACCAGGCAATCGAGCGCGGTGAGACAATCGGCGGGACGTTTGAAGTCCGGGCCGCCGGGGTACCCGTGGGGCTGGGCAGTTACGTTCACTGGGACCGTCGACTCGACGGCCGCGTGGCGCAGGCGATAATGTCCATCAATGCGGTCAAAGCGGTGGAGGTGGGCAGCGGCTTGGAGCTTGATCCGTACGGTAGTGAGTACCATGACGAGATCCTCTACGACGGGGCCGCCAGAGAATTTCGCCGCAGAACCAATCACGCGGGAGGTATCGAAGGAGGGATGACAAACGGGGAGGAACTCATAGTCCGCGGCGTCCTGAAACCGATCCCGACGCTAAGGCGCCCGCTGATGTCCGTCGACATGCGGACCAAGGAACCCTTTCGGGCGCAATACGAGCGATCGGACACCTGCGTGGTTCCTGCGGCCGGAGTCATCGGGGAAGCAATGTTGGCCATCGTCCTCGTTCAGGCTATCCAGGAGAAGTTCGGCGGAGATACACTGGAGGAGATGTCGGCTAACGTAAACCATTTCAAGGAAAGCACTAAACAACTGTAACCGATTGACGCAGAAGAGCGTCTCGCATGTTAGAGATGATCAGACCGATTCTCAAATGGGGAGCCCCTGAGCTCGAGAAAAATTGCAGTCCGGTCGGGAAGTTCGACGACGAGCTGAAGAGCACCGTCCAAGACATGCTGGAGACCATGTACGATGCGCCCGGTGTCGGGCTTGCTGCGCCGCAGATCGGGCTCGACGAGCGGTTGATCGTTATCGACTTGAGCGGGGGCAAGGAGAAAGGGCACCAGGTCGTACTGGCTAACCCGGAAATCGTTCACGAAGAAGGTTTTCAGCGCGAAGAAGAGGGTTGTCTGAGTATCCCCGATTTCACGGCTGTCGTGGAACGTCCTTTCCGCGTTCGGGTCGTTGGTCAGGATATCAACGGCCGGGAAATCGAGATCTTCGGCGAAGGACTGCTGGCGCGCGCCCTGGCACATGAGATTGACCACATCAACGGTATCCTCTATCTGGACCGCATATCGTCTTTTCGGCGGGAGATGATCAAAAGGAAGATCAAGAAGTTGATCAAGGCAGGGGAGTGGTGAGGCGGCTGCTCTTCCTTGGGACCCCGGAGTTTGCCGTCCCGTCGCTCGAAGCACTGGTGGCAAGCTCCGAATTCCAAGTTGAAGCGGTGATTACCCAGCCGGACCGACCCGCCGGACGTGGACAAAGACTCACGCCGCCGCCCGTCAAGGCTTTTGCTCAAGCTCACGACATCCCGGTGCTTCAGACCGAGCGTCTGCGTCGCGATACTCGCGCCTATGAGCTCCTTCAGTCGGCTCAGCCCGAGCTAATCGTCGTCGTCGCATTTGGTCAAATTCTGCCCCGCGATTTCTTCGGGTATCCCGAATGCGGTACGATCAACGTCCACGCCTCACTTCTGCCCCGTTATCGCGGCGCCGCTCCGATCGTACACGCCATCCTGAACGGCGACCGCGAGACGGGTACGACCATCATGCTGATCGACGAAGGAATGGACACGGGTGGCATGTTGTCGAGCCGGGCGGTGCAGATCGGTGAAGACATGACCGCTGGGGAAGTGGAAGCGATCCTGGCGAAGGACGGCGCGAGCTTGCTTCTCCAGACGCTTCCCTCGTACCTCGAAGGGAGAATCGCGCCCCAGCCACAGGACCATTCGATGGCGACCTACGCGCCGCGACTCGAAAAACAAGCCGGACGCCTGGATTGGACGCGGCCGTGCAACTGCCTGCATAACCAGATCCGCGCATTCAACCCGTGGCCCGTCGCTTTTACGACCTTTCGAGGAGAAACGGTCAAGATTTGGCGGAGCCTGGTCCGGGAACTCAATCCCACGCTTGGACCCGTTGCAGTCGCCGTTCCGGGAGCTATCCTCGAAATCACCGCCGAGGGATTCTGGGTTCAATGTGGGGATTCGGCCCCGCTGTTGGTCACCGAGCTCCAGATGCCCGGTCGCAACCGGGTGAACGGGCGCGACTTCGCCAACGGCCTGAAGATCCAGGTCGGGGAACAGTTTAAGTAGGCGGCCCGTTGGTCCGACTTCCAAGTCGACGGGAGTGGCGAGTGGCAAGTGGCAAGTGGCAGGAACTTCTAACTTCGGGGTTGTCAATCGTCAGTCGCCACTTGCCACTTGCCACTTGCATAAGGTCAGATGTTGAAACAACCTCGCCAGAGAGCCGCAGACACGGTTGCCCGCCCCGAGAAGGCATCTGCTCGTGTGGTAGCGGTCGACTTTCTCCAGGCCGTCCTGCATGCGGGCCGAAGGCTTGACCACCTCAACGACAACCGGAGTTTTCTCGCACTGCAACCTCGGGATCGCAGGCTTGCCTTCGAGCTGGTTCACGGTGTCCTGCGGCACAAACTGAGGCTCGATTTTTATATCACGAGCCTGGCCGAGCGACCAATTGAGCGTCTGGACTCGGTGGTCGCCACGATCCTGCGTGTTGCCCTGTACCAACTGGAATACCTCCGGATTGCTGAACGGGCCGCTGTTCACGAAGCGGTGGATTTGTGCGGGCCTTTCGCGAAAAAATCCGCTTCGGGTTTCGTCAACGCGGTTCTGCGCAGTTTTCTTCGTCAGAAGCCGGAGCTGCCTGCAGGGGGCGGAGCGGGTGCCTTGGCGGTTCGCCACAGCCACCCGCAGTGGCTGGTGGAGCGGTATGTCGCAAGGTATGGTGAGCAGGCGACGGAGTCCCTGCTCGAGCGCAACAACGCGTCTCCTCCCCCCGTCGTCCGGGTCAACACTTTCAAGAATGATCTTGGACAGTTCCTCGGCCGGCTGCAGGCAGATAGCATCGAACACAGGGTCCTCGACGAGCTTCCCGACAGCGTGCTGGTCCTGGCCCCGACTTTCAGCCAGCACCCGATTTACGATGAGGGATTGTGCTACTTCATGGACGCGGCCAGTCAGGAGATTGCCGGGCTGGGTGATGTCCAGGGAGCGAATCTGATCGGCGACTTCTGTGCGGCTCCCGGTGGGAAGACTTTCATTCTCGCGTCCCGTGCGCCGAGCGCGGCTCGTGTTCTCTGTTGCGACGTGAACTTGCGACGGCTCAGGGAGATGCGGGATCGGGCCTCGTTGTACGCCGTTCCCCGGTTGCACTTCGTCCATGCTGATGCAACTCAGCCGCTCCCTTTTTCCTCTGGATTTGATTTCATCCTTGCCGATGTGCCGTGCACGGGGCTCGGAACGCTTCGGTCGAACCCTGACGTTAAGTGGAAGATCAGTGAGGACCAGCTGGAGCGCTATCAGGCACGGGAGATCGCAATTCTGACCCAAAGCTTCGCCGCTTTGCGGTCTGGAGGGCGACTCGTTTACTCCACATGTTCCACCGAGCCGGAGGAAAATGAGCAGGTCGTGGAGGCTTTTCTGCAGTCCGAGCCAAACGCGTGTTTGCTGGGCCCCTTCTTTCGGAGCTACCCGATGGACCATCTTGGGGAGTGCTTCTTCGCGGCCCGGATTGGACACATTTGAAGGCCCTGTGTTAGAGTATCTACCCAATTGCTGAGGTGCGAGCACTTCGGCATTAGGTTTTAACAATGCCTGAATGGATCTCCCAACCTGAAACCGACTTCCCCCACCGGTTCTTAACAGTCGGCAGGTTCCTCTTGCTGATTGCAATTCTTGCTACTGTTGGAATTTTCAGCGCCATTCTAGGGATCAGACTCGCGGTCCGGGGGACCGAGGTGGGGGTTCCGCCGCTGACCGGCAAATCGGTCGAAGAGGCGAAGAAGGCGCTGGCAGGGCAGGGGCTGGCGGTCGAAGTAACCGGCGAGCGCTACGATCCGAGCACACTGGTAGGCAAGGTGCTTTCCCAGTTGCCCGCGCCCGGAGGCCGCATCAAGTCGGGCGGTTCCGTGCAAGTTGTTGTGAGTCTTGGACCAAGGCGGGTCCCCATCCCCGACCTGCGGGGGGCGTCGGTCCGCTCGGCGCGGCTGATGGTGACCCAGGCGGGATATGAACTCGGCAACGTCAGCGTGATGACGGCGGACAGCGCGGACCGCGAAGAGGTGGTCACGCAGTATCCCTCGCCGACTTCGAAGGAGACCGGAAGTCCGAAAATCGACATCCTGGTCAGGACGCCTCCAAAGCACCTTTACGTCATGCCAGACGTCACGGGGCAAAATATCACCGGTGTCCTGGCCTTTTTCGAAAAACACGGGCTCAAGGTCAAGCCACCCGAGTACCGAAGCTACCAGAACGTGGAAAAAGGGGCAGTGGTCAAGCAGTACCCCGAGCCGGGTTACCCCTTATCTGACCGGGACGCAATAACCCTGGAGGTTGCCCGCTGATGGCTCAGATCGCGCCCTCCATTCTCTCCGCCAACTTCGTGAATTTGCAGGCGGACATCCGCGCAATGGAAGAGGCTGGGGCCCGGATGATTCATGTCGACGTGATGGACGGACATTTTGTTCCGAACATTACCATCGGAATTCCCGTCTTAAGAGCATTGCGGGCGAACACGAGTCTGACGCTCGACGTCCATCTGATGATTTCGAATCCCGATCAGATGGCCGAATCGTTCGCCGAAGCAGGGGCGGATCTTTTAACGGTACACTACGAAGCGAGCAATCATTTGGATCGATTGCTTCACATGATCAGAGACCGGGGAGTCAAACCGGGGATCGCACTGAATCCGCATACTCCGGTTTTTCTGCTGGAAGAGATCCTTCCGATCTGCAATCACGTCCTGATCATGTCGGTAAACCCCGGCTTTGGTGGACAAAAATTCATTTCCACCAGTTTTGGAAAAGTGAGAAAATTGAACGACCTGATCCGATCTCGGGGGCTCGATGTTCAAATCGAGATCGACGGGGGAATCGGGCCCGGCAATACCGGGCAGGCGGTCGAGAGTGGCGTGGACATCGTTGTAGCGGGTTCCGCCATCTTTGACGCGCCGCGCCCCAGGGATGTTTTTCGGGAAATGCAGAAAATCGCAGAAGAAACTGGGGAGCTTAAGCATAATGATGCGCTTCACTTATAAACTCAGTCTATTGATTCTGGCCCTAGCCCTTTTTGCGGGCTGCGGTCAGAAAAGCGCCGATCTCCAGGAGAGTGCCCAGTCACCGGATAAAACTCTCTACGAGAACGGTATGAAGTACTTTGAGAAGAGTTATTTCATCAAGGCACGGCTGGCATTTCAGACTCTGATCAACACTTACCCGGACAGCGAATACACTCCGGCCTCTTTTCTCGCCATCGCGGATTCCTACTACAAAGAGGGTGGAACCGAGAACCTCTTGCAGGCTGAGGCTCAGTACAAGGACTTCATCATCTTCTACCCCAATCACGAGATGGCTGACGATGCCCAGCTGAAGGTCGCGGCCATCAATGTTCGCCTGATGAAGCCATCGGACCGTGACCCGACCTACGCCCGGAAAGCCGAAGTAGAGTTCAAGAAGTTCCTCGAAAGCTTCCCGGACAGCGAATTGGCGCCAACAGCGCAGGAGTTCCTGC
The DNA here is from genome assembly GCA_964421755.1 of uncultured Acidobacteriota bacterium. GTDB lineage: Bacteria > Acidobacteriota > UBA6911 > RPQK01 > RPQK01 > CAVUUN01. Next base: position 13,200 of record CAYQYP010000332.1, on the reverse strand, counting down.
GGGAAGTCCAGGAGAACCGGGCGACCGGCATCCAGGATGTCGCTAATTTCTACCTCGGTCGCAAGAACTACGTCGCTTCCGAAAGTCGCTATCGAGAGGTTCTGGACAACTACCCGGCTTTCAGCCACGCTGACGAGACGCTCTACCAGTTGGGTTACTCGCTCGAATCGGTAGGGCGGATTGAAGAGGCGTCGGTCTATTACGGCAGAGTCGTAAGCGAGTATCCTTTCAGCGAGTTAGCTGATAAGGCACGCGAGAAGCTGATCCTTTTGGAGAAACCGGTTCCGGCCGTAAACCAGGAATTGGCGTCCAGAAACGAAGGAAATCGACGCGAGGAGCACTTCTCGATCTTTACTCCACTGCGCAATGTGTGGGAGACTTTCGCCGGCGGCGAAGATCCATACGAGGTGGCGCGCCGGCGGGCCGAAGAACGAAAGGCGACTCAACCGCCGCCTGGAGGCTCGAGCCAGCAGGGGACTTCCGCACCGGTTCCTCCAAGTCCGACCCAGGTCGGCAGGAACAACGGGCGTTAGCCGAATTGCACATGGGAACTGTTTTGCTCGCTGACGATAGCCAGACCATCCGGAAGGTAATCGAGCTATCTTTTGCCGGGGAAAACATTCGCATTGAGAGCTTTCTTGACGGTCAGTCTGCCTACGATTTTCTTGCTGAGAATCTTGTCGACGTAGTGCTCGCAGACGTCACCATGCCGGGACTGGACGGGTACGCGCTATGCGAGCGGATCAAGTCCACACCAGCCCTCAAGCACATTCCTGTCGTGCTTCTCGCCGGGACTCTGGAGCCGTTCGATGCCGAACGAGCGCAAACCGTCGGTTATCACAGCAGCCTGACCAAGCCGTTCGAGACTTCGGAATTGGTTCGCCTAGTCAAACAGTTGCTGAGGTCCGCACCAGCATCGGCGCAAGCGCGGCCGTCGGGCGGCGACGGGAAGGCGGTATCCGTCCGGGTCAACCAAGTGATTTCGCAAACCTCCAACCAGAAAGAGGTCAGCAAAGTGGACAAAAAGAATCTCTTCTCACTGACTCCATCTCAGTGCCACGCGAGACCGTCCTTTGTGGACGATTACGCGAGCCCAGAGGCCCTCCCGGTAAATGAGACGCCTAGTCCGGATCCGGTGATCGAAGGGAACGCTGCTCCAGTGACACTGTCGCAACAGCAGATTGACGCGGTCGTGGAGAAGGTGGCTGCCCGGTTGCCGGGCGAATTGCGGCGCATTCTGACCGAAGTTTTACAGGAAACATCGGCAGTCAATTAGCATTCCTGAAGCGCCCGGGCGGTTTTGCTATAATCCTCTCTTTATCTTCGGCGCGGGAGCGCGCTTGGTGCTCCCTCGTAGCGGTTCGCGCCGACAGTCGTTTTCCTCTTTCCGTTTTTTACTCTGGCGGCCGTGCCAACAGGGGTGCAGGCTGAGAACTCGGCTTTGCAAGGGGTGGTTGTGAGACAAGAGATACCCAAGGCTTATGAACCTCATGAAGTAGAGAAAAAGTGGTACCCGCTGTGGGAACAGCGCGGGTATTTCCGTGCGGATGTCAATTCGACCGCACCTCGGTACTCCATGGTATTGCCGCCGCCGAACGTCACCGGCTCCCTGCACATGGGTCACGCGCTCAATATCACGCTCCACGATGTTTTAGTGCGCTGGAAGCGGATGAGTGGGTGCGACGTTCTATGGCTCCCGGGCACGGATCACGCCGGCATAGCGACCCAGAACGTCGTGGAACGCCGTCTTGCGGCGCAGAAACTCCATCGCACCGATCTTGGGCGAGAGAAGTTCGAGGCGACGGTCTGGGAATGGAAGGAACTGGCCGAGAACAACATCCTTACGCAGATCCGGCGCCTCGGTTGCTCCTGCGACTGGAGCCGTCAGCGCTTCACGCTTGATGAGGGTCTGTCGCGGGCAGTTCGCGAAGTCTTTGTCAAGCTTTACGAGGACGGGCTCATTTACCACGGCTCGTATCTCGTCAATTGGTGCCCTCGCTGTTCGACCGCGATCTCCGATCTCGAGGTGAACTACGAACCGCAGGAGTCCAAGCTCTGGTATCTGCGCTATCCGGTCAAGCATGCTTCCGAACACGTTGTGGTTGCTACGACGCGTCCCGAAACCATGCTCGGCGATACCGCCGTTGCGGTTCATCCTGAGGACGAGCGCTACCGGCACCTGCATGGCCGTTCGATTACCTTGCCGCTCATGAATCGGGAGATCCCCGTCATTACCGATCGCTTCGTCGACATGGAGTTTGGCTCGGGCGTGGTGAAGGTGACGCCGGGTCACGATCCAAACGACTTCGAAGCGGGCCGGCGCCACGACCTGCCGATCGTCAAAGTGATTGGCGAGGATGCCCGGATGACCGAGCAGGCGGGTGTCTATGCCGGTCTCGATCGGTATGAGGCCCGCAAGCGGGTCGTCCACGACCTGGAGGCCTTGGGACTGCTTGAGAAAACGGTTCCTCACTCCCACAACATCGGTCATTGCCAGCGATGCGACACGGTTATTGAACCGCTCGTCTCGAAACAGTGGTTCGTCAAAGTGAAGCCGCTGGCGGAGCCGGCGATCAAGGCGGTGCAGGAGGGCCGGACCTCTTTCACTCCTGACAATTACGCCAGGGTCTACTTCGAGTGGATGAACAACATTCACGACTGGTGCATCAGCCGCCAGCTCTGGTGGGGACACCGAATACCCGCCTGGCATTGTGATAAATGCGGGAAAATGATGGTCTTGCGGGAAGAGCCGAAATCCTGCCAGATGTGCGGAAATGCGGAGTTGCGCCGTGAGTCAGACGTCCTCGATACATGGTTCAGCTCGGCCCTTTGGCCCTTCTCGACAATGGGCTGGCCGGAAAAGACGCCGGAGCTGGAGGCGTACTACCCGACTTCGGTCCTTGTCACGGGCTTCGACATCATCTTCTTCTGGGTGGCCCGGATGATGATGATGGGCCTGCGTTTCATGGGCGATGTCCCGTTCCGCTCGGTCTATATAAACGGCCTGGTCCGTGATGAGCGCGGCCAGAAGATGTCCAAGTCCCGCGGCAATATCATCGATCCGCTTCAAATCATCGACGAATACGGTACGGACGCGGTTCGATTCACGCTAGCGGTCATGGCTGTTCCCGGAACAGACATCCCATTTTCAATCAGCCGGATGGCTGGTTACCGTGCGTTCTGTAACAAGATCTGGAATGCGGGCCGCTTTCTACTCATGAACCTGCAACGGGAGACAACGGTGGCCGACGAGGAAATCGACCGCCTCTGGGCCTCCGGACAACTGGAGCTTCAGCATCGGTGGATCCTGACGCGCTTGGAGCAGGTGATTGCCGGGACAGTGGACAACCTGGACAAGTACCGCTTTCACGAAGCCAGCAACGAGCTGTATCACTTCTTCTGGCATGAGTTTTGCGATTGGTATATCGAGCTCATCAAAGAGGCCCTGACTGGGGGCGCGGGGCAGGCGGCCAAGGATCGCGCCGAAGCAGTGGCAGTGTACGCCTTTGAAAGCGCCCTTCGGCTGTTGCACCCGTTTGTCCCGTTCATTACCGAAGAGCTGTGGCAGCTGTTTCCGCACGAGGGCGAGACCATCATGCTCCGCCCGTATCCAAAGCCTGCGGGAATGACCGATGACGCCTCGCTGGAATCAATGGATCGACTGCAGGACCTGATTACTGCGGCGCGAACCGTGCGCGCAAGCAATAACGTGAATCCGCGCGAGAAGGCCATTCTTCAGCTGGTCTGCAGGCCGGAGGCCTGTCAACTGGTGACGGCCGAAAGGCAGAAACTCGAATCGCTCGCGCAGCTCAAGGATATCCAACTGGTCGATAGCCTTCCTGCCGCCAGTTCAAAGCTTCACGGGGTTTCGAAGAGTGGAGAATTTGCCCTCCTCGTCGAGCAGGTGGTGGACGTGGCGGCCGAGCGGCAACGGCTCGAGAGGCAGATGCTCAAACTGAAAGAAGACCTGCCTAGACTGCAGGAGAAGTTGAGAAACGACGCTTTCCTAAGCAAGGCGCCCGCGGCTGTCGTCGAGTCGATACGAAGCCGCCATGACGAGGCAACCGATCAGCTTAGATTGCTCCAGGAGAAACTCGATGGACTTTCTTAGTCTCGACAATCGTCTTCGCGAAGCGCTCAGAGAAGATATTGGAAGAGGCGATGTTACGACCGAATCGATCGTCGAGGGCACTACATCAGAGCATACCTGCGAAGCACGGATTATGGCCAAGGAGGAGCTCGTCCTGGCCGGCTGGCCGGTTTTTGTTCGCGTTTTTGAGCTGCTTGGCCCAATCGAGGTCCGATCCCAGGCGGAGGACGGAAAGCTGATACCGGCAGGATCCACGCTTGGATGCCTCCGCGGCCCGGGCCATGCGCTTCTGCGGGGAGAACGAGTCGCTCTCAATCTGCTTCAGCGGATGTCCGGTGTAGCGAGCCTGACCCGTGAATATGCCCTTGCGATCGCCGGCACCCGTACCCGCATCCTCGATACCCGGAAGACGACACCGCTGTGGCGGGATCTCGAGAAATACGCAGTGCGGGTGGGCGGAGGTGTCAATCATCGCCGCGGTTTGGATGACGGTATCCTGATCAAAGAAAACCACATCGCCTGGGCAGGAGGAATCAGAAACGCGATCAACGCCTGCGTCCGCCGTTCCTCTCATCTGCAGAAGGTCGAGATCGAAGTGACCAATCTGGATCAGCTCGAGGAAGCCCTGCAGGCGGGCGCTGAAATCGTGATGCTCGACAATATGAATGTGGAGCAGGTCCGGGAGGCCGTCCGGGTGAGCGCCGGCCGTTGCCTGCTTGAAGTGTCCGGTGGCGTCAATCTCAGCACAATCAGGAAATACGCCGAAACCGGCGTGGACTTCGTTTCGGTCGGGGCGCTGACTCACTCGTACCGCGCCCGCGACATCAGCATGCTATTCGTTACACTGGGGTAGTAAATGAGCATTTTTAACTATAAAGAACGACCGGGCTATTTCAGCCGGCTCAAGGATGCGTTGAAATCCACGACGCAGGATATCAGCCGGAAGATCGACCAGGTCATGGGGACGGCCGACAGCCCCATCACCGAAAGCCAACTGGAGGATCTGGAAAGCATTCTGATCGGGTCGGATATCGGTGTTGAAACCACCTCGGCGATCATCGAAAAAATCCGTCAGGAAACCAAGGGGCATGAGTTCATGACCTCTTCCCAAGTCAAGAAGCTGATCCGCGAAGAGCTGCTGGAGATCCTCCGCGGCTCGGACGACTGGTCCGAAGAAGACGTCGCTCGATCAAAGCCGTATATTATTCTGGTTGTAGGCGTTAACGGCGTGGGGAAAACGACTACCATCGGGAAGTTGGCCTACCGATTCGCGCAGGACAGCCGAGATGTCCTTATTTCCGCTTCGGATACCTACCGGGCAGCGGCGGTCGAGCAGTTGATGATATGGAGCGAAAGAACCCGAACCGATATGGTCAAGCAGGCGCAGGGGACTGACCCCGCGGCTGTGCTCTTCGACGCCATCGCCGCTTGCAAGGCGCGCTCCAAGCAGATACTGATCGCCGATACCGCAGGTCGTTTGCATACCAAGAGCAATCTGATGCAGGAGTTGGACAAGATGCGACGAATCGCGAGTCGCGAAGTGCCCGGCGCTCCCCACCAGGTCTACCTGGTTATCGACGCAACGACCGGTCAGAACGGGCTTGCTCAGGCGCGCCAATTCCTTGCCAGCTCCGGCGTCACCGGGCTGATCGTCACCAAGCTCGACGGGACTGCAAAGGGCGGGATCGTCGTGGCGATCGCCAAGGAGCTCAACATTCCCATACGGTACATCGGCGTGGGGGAGAAGAAAGAAGACCTGATGCCGTTTTCGGCCGAGGCGTTCGTCGACGGACTGTTCGCCGAAGCGGCCAGAGTGTGAGGGAAGACAAGGAGACAAGGAGACAAGGAGACAAGGAGACAAGGAGACCCGATTGCTCTCCTGATTTTTTCCGGCGGCCGTGCGCTTCCGATCCGACCGATCCGACGGACCAATCAGATCCTAGGCCGCAGGGAAAAACTCCCTGATTTTCCTAACTACCCACCACCTAACCTTCCTATAAATTGCTGATAATTTGCGGTTTACCTAACGCCTTTCTCTGGCACCCTGCTTGCTACAACATGGGGCACAACCTTTAAAAGGAGGTGTGCGCATGGCAAGGTTTCTATTGAGATCGATTCTCGGACTGATCATTGTAACTCCACAGGTCTGGGCAGCGAAGACCGTGGAATTGCCCCAGGGGACGGCCATACAGGTCCGTCTCAGCGAACCGGTCAGCTCCGAGCAGAATAAGAAGGGGGACCGCTTTACCGCGATCCTCGACGAAGATATTTCGGAGAACAATAACCTGCTTGCCCGAAGGGGCGACAAGGTCACTGGTGAGCTGGTCCGCGTCTTTAACGACGACGATAGGAATGGCGACCTGGTCGAGCTGACGCTGACGGAGCTTCGTTCCGGCAACCAGTCGTATCGGCTCGATACCAACAACATCATTGTCACCAACAAGAAGGGTAGCGGCACCAGAGACGCCGCCACCATCGGTGGTGGTGCAGGAATTGGCGCCGTCATCGGGGCAATCGCCGGCGGAGCCAAGGGCGCGATCATTGGTGCGGCGGTCGGAGCAGGCGCCGGAGCTGCGGCTGTTTTGATCACCGACGAGAAGGACGTGGAATTTGATCCCGAACAGAAGTTTCGGTTTTACCTTGAACGTGACATCGACATGGCGGTCCTTTCCGAGACCGATCGAAATCAGCGCTCGTCGAGCGACGACTCGCCCTATCTGCGAAGTGATACACAGGACGAGGACTGGCGCCGATCGGATGCCGATGACGACGACGTGATCTCCTCGCGCGATCGGGATAGCATTCGCGAAGTCGCGAGCAGCTTGGATCAGAGGGCGGACCACGTCTGGTCGATGGTACGGGACGACTCGGAGTTCCTCAATGACTCGCGAGCCAGCAGCAGCCGCGAAGCTGAAGATCGGTCGGCTCTTTACATGGCCCTCAGCAACTTCGCAAACTCGACAGAGTCGCTGCGGAAGCTGATCAGCGACAATCGCCAGGTCGATTATCGCGGTGGCGCCAGAACGATCGTGCGGCAGGCCGAGGACATCGACCAGATGTTCCGTAACACGAACACCTTTGGACACCTCCAGGATGACTGGAGCGAGGTGCAGCGGGAGGTCGAACGATTGGGGTCTATCTTCAACATCGCCTACTCGCCTTCCGGGTCATCCACGTACCGGGCCGAATAGGCAGGGCGGGCGGACAGTCACGCACGGCTGCGGCTGAGCGTGCGCGACCGAGCGGGACAGAACCGCAAACGCAGCGCTTTCCAGCGGAGTGCGCTGCGTTTGCGGTTCTGTCTGGCTCGGTCTGCCACGTCGGCACTACTTCTGGCCCAACGGCTCGCCCTGCTTGACCGGGGAGGGCTTCACAAAACGGATGTCATTGTCGAGCACGATGGTCACGGAGCTTCCCTTGGGGAGGTTGACATCGTTGTTCCGTTTAAATACTCCGAGGACCGCACCTGTCGCCGCACCAACTCCGGCTCCAATCCCGGCGCCCGACCAGCTGTGCTTGGCTATGCTGCCGACCACCGCGCCTGTCCCTGCTCCGGTAGCCGCTTTTTTGGCCACTTCTTCTGTCTGGTCGCCGGCCGCGTGCACTTTGCCTTCCTCGGTGGTCTTGTCCGTCTCGTACCCTTCGGCTGAGCTCAGTGCCGCGCGCATCTCACGAGTCGTGCCATCGGGCAGAATAACGGTATCGAACCGAAGGATCAGCTCACCCTGCCCTTTCACCCGCGGTGCGCGCCGGAAGGAATCGACGTGCCCGAGGATGTAGGTCCCAACCGGGACCACGATTTTGTCATTTTGTGTGATCGGGACGGCGACGAGTCCGAAAAACTTGTCCCCCGTCGACGCGGTTCTGCTGGAGATGCTTCTCTCCAACGTGATGAAAATCTCGGTCTTCTTTGGAATGGTTACTTCATCGATCGTCTGTGCCAGTACCTCGACGAGAGGCCCGACCGAACAGGCAGCAAACAAAAGAAACAGAACAACTGTGCGACGAACAATCAGATAGTTTCCCGGTCTCATGGTCAATACTCCTCTTCCCAGGTGTGCCGTCGTGCGCGACGACGCTGGGCAAAAACCCCGAGTAGAATCATTCCCGCGACGAATCCGCCGATATGCGCCCACCAGGCGACTCCGCCGGTTTGAGTAGTTGCGGCGACGGTCCCCCAGCCATTCAGTAACTGGATGAGGAACCAGGACCCAAGGACGAGCAGCGCCGGCAGTTCGATGACTGGCCAGATGATGATAAATGGCACCAGTGTCAGCACTCGCGCAAAGGGGTAGCTGAGCAGGTAAGCCCCGAGCACACCGGCGATCGCGCCGCTGGCGCCCACACTGGGAATCCGGCTGTTCACATTGAAAGCGATGTGAATCAGGCTGGCCGCCGCGCCACACAGAAAATAGAAAGCCAGGAAGCCGGGGCGTCCCATCCGGTCCTCCACGTTGTCCCCGAAAACCCACAGGTACCACATGTTTCCGATCAAATGCAGCCAACCTGCGTGGAGAAATATGGAAGCAAAGACGGAAACGACTGTCCCGTTCAGCGCCTGGAGAGGGTGGTCGGCGATCAAGTGAAGCCGAGCCGGAACCACTCCGTAGGTGAACACGAATTTCTGGAGATCCCCGTCAGACAGCGTGAGCTGAAAGAGAAAAACAGCCACGTTTGCAGCGATGAGCAGGCAGGTGACCACAGGATAGCGACGTGAAGGGATATTGTCACGGAAAGGAATCATTTTGTTCCGGCGTTGCCGCTTCATCATTATAGACGGATCGAGCGGCGGGAAGGGTCAGGGGGCGGAGCCCGCCCCCTGCAGGACTAGAAACGAATCACTTGAGCGAATCGGACAGCGGGAATTGCGCGGATTCTATCCAGACAAGCGGACGAAATGTCGGAATCGGTGTTCACCACTCCAACCGCCAACGGGCTTTCGAGACTGCGGCCCAAAACGAATGAGGCGATATTGATGTTCGATTCCCCCAGGATCGTGCCGACGCTGCCGATGACCCCGGGTTTGTCCTCGTTGCGGATGAACAGCATCGTGCCGTTCAGCTGGCTCTCGACCGGGATACCGTCAATCGAAACCAACCTGGGATTGCCCTGACGCAAGAGGGCTCCTTCCACCCATTCAGTCTGGTCGGCCGAGCGAAGCTGAAGGCTGATCAGGTTTGAATAGCTACGATCGCGGCTGCTGACCGTTTCCACGACCGAGATGCCTCGTTCCTTGGCCCATGCCCGCGCGTTCACCTCGTTGATCGAGTCCGAGAGAATCGGTTTGAGGACTGCCTTCAGGAGGTAATTTGTGATCGGCTTGTAGTTTAGCTTGGTCAGTTCGCCGTAATACCGGACACCGATTTCGGAGATCCTGATCTGAGAAATCTGTGCGATCAGGGTGCCCAGCTTCTCGCCGAGACGAGCATAAGGCAGGATGTGCTCGAGCTCTTTCGGAGTGATCGAGGGGAAATTCACCGCATTCAGGATGACCTCCCGAAGCAGGTAGTCCGCAACTTGAACCGCGATGTCGTAGCCGACTTTGGCTTGGGCCTCAACAGTGGACCCGGCGATGTGCGGCGTCACAATGACTTTCGGGGAGGCCAGCAATTTTGGATTGATCGTCGGTTCATTTTCGAAGACGTCCAAAGCAGCCCCGCCCAATTTCCCGCTGCCCAGCGCTTCCAGGACATCGTCTTCGACGATCAGTTGGCCGCGAGCGGTGTTGATCAGGCAGGCGCCGTTTTTCATCATCGCAATACGTTCGCGGTTGATCAGTCCGAGGGTTTTTTCATTCTTGGGAAGATGCAGCGTGATGAAATCCGAGACCTTGAGGACCTCTTCGAGCGGGAGCAGCTCGACGCCGAGATCCTTCGCATACTGCTCGCTCACGAACGGGTCGTATGCCACGACTCTCATCTCGAAACTCAGGCCTCGCTTGGCGCTTACCGATCCGATCTTCCCTAAACCAAGGACGCCCAGAGTCTTGCCCTGGAGTTCCTGACCGGTGAATGCGTTCTTGTTCCACTTGCCGGCGCGCAGCGAGGCGTCGGCAAAGGGAATCTTACGGGCCAAGGAGAGCAGAAGAGCGATTGCGTGCTCGCCGGCGCTGACGCTGTTGCCGCCGGGGGTGTTCATGACAACGATGCCTTTGCGGGTGGCTGCTTCGAGGTCGATGTTGTCCACGCCCGCCCCGGCTCGGCCGACGACCCGAAGGCGCGCGCCTGCCTCGATGACTTCCCGCGTGACTTTGGTTTTGCTGCGGACCAGCAGCGCCTCCGCGTCCCGGATTTCCTGGAGCAGCGCATCGGGCGCCAAGCCCGGACAGTTCATCACTTCGAGGCCCGGTTGCTGCTTCAAATACTGAATGCCTTCGTCGGAAAGATTGTCGCTGATCAGTACTTTCATGCGTTCGTTCGCGCCTCCAGCATAGCCGCCCGGACTCCGGCTCCGGGTTCGGTCTTTCTCCCCATTTCGATCAGACAGAGTTCGATGGCCGAGAGGATTGAAAAGACGTCGAGCGTATCGAAGTAACCCAGGTGGGCGATGCGGATGATTTTTCCCTTCATTTCTCCCTGGCCGCCTGCGACCTTCACGCCGAAACGCTCCTCGAGCTTCTTGGTCAGCTCGGCGGCGGAGATGCCCTCTGGCGGAAGCGCCGCCGTGACCGCATTCGCAGGGAAGGAAGAGAGAAGCTGGAAATCCAGTGCGAGGAGGCCCTGACGGGTGCATCTTGCCATCGTCGCCGCTTCGCTGATGATGCGATCAACACCGTAGCACAGGAATTCCTTGCACACCTCGTTCAGAGCAACCACCATGGACACGTTCGGAGTGTAGGCCGTCTGTCCTTTCTGCTGGTTCTTCAGCTCCTTCATGAGATTGAAGTAGTACTTCGGAGACGCGTTGGCACCCATCTTGTCGATTGCTCGCTGGCTGAGCGACATGAACGCCAGGCCGGGCGGAAGGGCAAACGACTTCTGGGAACCACTGATCACAACATCGAGGCCCCAAAGATCCGTTTCGACCGTCTGGCAGCCGACCGCAGTGATCCCGTCAACGATCAGAAGCACGTTTGGAAATTCGCGCCTGATCATCTGCCCGATGCTCTCCAGGTCGTGGGCGGTCGCGGTCGAGGTTTCGCAAGCCTGGATGAAGACCCCCCGGACTTCCGGGTGCCGCCTCAATGCCTCCTCGATCTCGTCTGCCGTGGCGGCGTCGCCGTTCTCCTTCAGCAACGTAATGCAGGGGACCTGGAAAGCCTGGCACAGTTCCACCCATCGTTCGCCGAATTTTCCCGCCACCACCGCAAGCGTCTGATCCTCAGAGGAAAACAGGTTGCAGACGGCTGCTTCCATTGCGCCGGTGCCGGAAGAAGTGAGGACCAACATCTCGTTCTCAGTCCGGAAAATCTGTTGCAGATTTCGCCGGGTTTCCAGGAACAATTCCTTGAACTCCTGGGTGCGGTGATGAATGATCGGCCGAGCCATCGCCAGTTGCGCCTCGGGCAAGAGAGGGGTCGGCCCCGGGGTGAAGATCCTGGTTTTTCGCATGGCGAGGATGATACTACTGTGTGCTGACAGCTGACAATAAACGACTCACTCTGCTACCACGGTGAGACAAGGACAGAATGGTGGAGGCAGGGCCAGAGGGACAAAGGCGCAACGGGCGGACCGGAATAAGGTCTTTGCTGCTAGCCCCGGGCGAGTCGGTTCTCCAGGCGCTTTTGCCTGCGTTGCAGATCCTCGGTGTCGGGGTACAGCTCAGTGGCCTGCAAGACGAGCCTCAGGGCGTGTTCGAAACGACGCTCCCGGTGCTCGAGGATCTTTGCCGCGTGCTGAAAAGCTTCAAGCGGAGGAGCGGCACACGTGGCAATCAGTTCTTCGCAGAATTTAAGTGCCGCCTGGTATTCGCCCAGCCGTCTTCGGACGCGGATCAGTTCCAGGACCACGTCCACCCGAAAGCTTTCCGAGATGTCATCGCTTTGTAGGATGAGCTGCAAAAGGCTTGCTGCCTGATGCAGGCAACCTCGCCTGACGTACAACCGGGCTGCTGAAAGCCGGTCCAGGTCTTCGATTGGAGAGTCCGACTTGGGAATGGGACCAACCGCAAAGGGTTCGGGCTCCTCCGGCCTGAATCCTTCTTCCACGCAGCGGCAGGCCAGGCCGAGGAGAACCGGCATGCTTAGAACATCCTCGCGGTTGTGATCGATGACCTGTCGGAGACCTCCGAATTCACCCCAGTGAAGGAAGTTGAAATAGGTAGAAGGAATCAGCGCGGAAAGAATGTCGCCGACCCTTACGTGTCCCATCAGATTGCGTTCCAGGGACTGCAGACTGCAGTCCTGAATCCGGGTCTTCCACAGCGAACGGCAGGGATGCAGCAGGTCGAGGTGACTAAGCCCGGTGCACGGATTTTCCAGACGCTGGAGGATGTACCGGTTCTCGATCAGAGGCGCGTCGAAGCTTTTCCCGTTGAACGAGACGAGATAGCGAAAGCATCGGTCCGCCGACCCGCAGATCAGGTCGGCGAACTCAGTGAGGAAGGCGTGCTCCGACTCGAAATCAGGCAGGAAGAACTGAACCGTACGGAAATCGGAACCGACGAAAAAGCCCGTCCCGATCAGAAATGCACACGTTCCTGCTCCGCCCGCCAGCCCGGTCGTTTCCGTGTCGAAAAACAGGGCCTGCTGAAGGTCAAAATCAGCGAGCAACGGGTCACCCGAAAGAAGCGCGACTTTTCGGCCGTCCACCCGGTAGGTTTCCTCGAGCGTGTAGTTGCCTATCCCGTGAAAGTCAGGGTAATTCCTCTCAATCACCACCAGGCGGCCGAACCGGTTTTTCTTCCAGCAGCCACCGAGGTGATAGTCGACCGTCTGGGGGGATTCATCGGACGGATCCGTCGCATCGGTTGGATCCGTCCGATCAATGGATGCTGGGAACGGGGCCGAAGTCGCAGGCGGGTGACTGGATCGTTGCAGTTTCTCCAGCCGCTGGCGCAGGTCTGAGCCAGCGGATTCGACGCCGTAAAGCTGGTGCAGTCTTTCCTTCAAGCTCATTACCCACCCGAAATCTGACGAGTTGGGAGGTCACTGTGCGCGATTGCGCGGAGGA
>CAYQYP010000331.1:0-4033 GCA_964421755.1 uncultured Acidobacteriota bacterium | reverse complement strand
CTCGACTTCTCCCTTCAGGAACAGAATTCGCTCGGCCAGCAGCTCGACGTGGCCCATCTCTTCGATCGCGATTCGTTTGAACAGAGCGGACAAGGGACCGAATCCCTGATCATCGAGATGAAAATGGAAATACATGTACTGATGCACAGCCTGGAGCTCGTCGGCCACGGCCTTGTTTAACAGGTCACAACTTAATTGCTTATCCATGTATCCTCCTTCGCGTTTTTCCGATTTGAGACCAGCACACCTAATCTAGCTGTTGCCTATAGAGTCTTCAAATATTCGATCAGGTCGTTCAGTTGATCTTTCGTCATGTCGTTGGAGACCCCGTGCTTGTCGTGGGGATTGTAGACCGTCCAGATTTCCTCCAGCGTCGGCGCCATTCCATTGTGCAGGTAAGGCGCCGAATCGTAGATGTTGTTCAGGTGAGGCACATCGAAAAGGCCTGTCCGGTCGAGCTTCTCACGCGTGCCCACGTCTCGTTTGGTTCGATCGGTGTAAAGCGGCGGACAGTGACAGGTGACGCATCGGTTATCGACCGGGATCGTCCGGCCGTCGTTTGTCATCGTTCTTTCGAAAATGGCCTTCCCACGTCGTTGTGCGCCGGTAAGCGGGGCGCCCAGTGGCCGGTACCGGTTGGGCGGCCGCGGAATCGTGCAAACGTAGTTGTCGACGGCAGACAGTTCTTCCGCCGTGAACGGTGCCCCGCGTGTGAAGAAGACGGCGAGGCGGGCGCCGCACTGGCGTGCCAGGCTTGGATTTGTACCTTCCCACTTGAAAGGTGGCGTGTCGTTGATACCACGCAGGGTTCGGTTATCGACATGGCTGACCCCGATCCCATCAGCCTCGATGTCGTAAATCATCCCGTCGATGTGACCATCGGGGTGGCACGAATGGCACGAGAACTGCCGCTGGAAAGTGATCTTCGAATCGTTAAACAAACGCTCCCCGAAACGCACCTTGCTGATCTCCTTGGGACCGCCGAGGTCGATCCGGCCAATCGCCTCCATCGTCGCGATGTCGATAACCGTCAGCGAGTCGTCCAGGCTGTTACAGACATAGGCAAGCCGGCCGTCAGGCGCGATGGTCAGTCCCCGGGGCGCGCGTTCGGTTCGAATCTGTTTCACGACGAACTCGGTTGCCTTGCCGCGATGGTTCGGTAGGACCTCCTTTATCTCATGCAGTGTTGCCCGCTTCAGGATGGACAACAGCCTGGGGACATCGACCACCGCGACTCGATCCGAGGTGCAACTCGTGACCAGGGCCCACTGGCCGTCCGGCGTGAAGAAGACATCGGTGGCATCCGAAAAAGCGAGGTTCGTCTCGTCTAAAAGCACCTGGTCGACGACACCTTCGTCCTTCCAGATAACAGCCAGCCCGTTTGTGATCGTCCAGCCCTGCGTCAGCTTTGTCATCGGCACGAGGGTCTTCGTTCGGTTGAGAGTTGCCAAGGCGAACTCGCCCTCCGGGTGCCAGGCAACGCCTTGCACCAGGTTGGCCTGGGGCAGCGACATTCGGTCCGCAACGGCGGAGTCCAACGTGGTGATGACGGTAATCTCAGACAGCGGAGGCATGCGAAGCCGGACAAAGCGGGAAAGCGTGTTGGTGACCAGCAGACTCCCGCCGTTGGGCGAGAGGGCGAGCGACCATGGTCCCCGGCCGGCGGTAATCCGCTTCAATTCAGTCAACGTGCCGGTGTCGTAGACTGAAATGTCGTCCGAAGAAGTATTCAGGACGTAGAGACGTTTCCCTTCACTGTCCGTCAACAGTCCGTGCGGTTCGTCCCCGACAGGGAGGACCTTGAGCACCCGCCGCGACCCGACGTCAATCACGGACACGGTGTCGTCGAGCCGATTGCTGACGTAGGCAACCATGCCGTCTGGACGGAAAGTCACGTCGGCCGGCTGGCCGCCAACCGCAATTTCGGCGACCGTGTTGTGGGTAGCCCTGTCGACCACGATCACGCTGTCCGAGGATTCACAGGCGACGTACAGCGAACGTCCGTCTGGGCTGATTGCCAGGTTGACCGGGGTCTTGTATCGGGAAGCCTCCACAACTTTCGCAGCTTGTTTCGGGTGCGCGATGGCCAGAAGCGCCTTGTCCGGATCGAACGGCTTGCCGCGTACCGTCTGACCGTGGCAGGCCCGGCACGTATCGGCACTGACCGCCCGGAGCCCCCGGTTGCGAGCTGCCGTGCGATCCCGCATCACGGCCTCGGTCATATACTCGCTGCCGGCGCCGTGGCACGCTTCACACCCGACCCCCTCGGCGGGGGCAAACGAGGGCAGCCGGCCCGCCGTTCTCAATCCCTGCCCCGTGGCGTGGCACTTCAAGCACGATTCGGAGGCCTGAGGTTCGCCCTCGAGCCCCTTCTCTCTGGCGAGCTCGAAGGCCTTCGCTGTCCCGAGGACCCCGTAGGCCCGGGCATGCGCGCTCAATCGCCATACGCTGTGTTGAAAGCCCATCCCGGAACCCCAGTGGCAGGCGCCGCAGGCAGAGTTCCCGACGTATTTCGGTCCGGATTCCGTCGGCTCCAAATGCTCCTGGGGCTGCATGGGTAACCGGTTCGCCGGGGTCACGTGAGCGATCTGCTTCCAGGCCTGCTCCACGTCAATCGGCCGACGCTTGTGGACTGCGGCGTGCGACCCCTTCAGATAGTGACAGATGGCGCAATCAGCCTTCGTCGGCATGCGCAACCCGGCCATCATGGCGCTCTTCGGTTCGACCATGACCTCGCTGGCCATGTACTCGCTGCCAGGCCCGTGGCACCTCTCGCACTGGACGCCGTCCTCAACGGCAAACAACGGGTCTTTCTGCCAGTCCTCGGCTTCAGCGGCCGTCGCATGGCAGCCCAGGCACATGGGGGACTCCTGGGGCGGTTGAGGAATGCCGGACATCCTGGCGATCTGGGCAGCATGAGGCTTCGCCAGTACCGCGTAAGCCGCCGAATGCTTCGACAAGAGCCACCGGCTGTACTGATGATTCATCCCGGCCCCGTCGTGACAGCCGCCGCAGACCCGGGCTCCGACGTAGACCGGATGCTTCTCTTCGGGAGCGGCGCCGACCGCGCTCGGGAGGAGGATGCAAAACAGGAATATGAATGACCTATTCACCGTGAACGCCTCCATTAATGCAGCCTCGGCACCCCCCCTTCGGCTTGCTCAACCGGCGGCCAACCGGGCTTGTCGCTCGCACGCAAGGATTAGATACCGGCTGGATGCGACACCGAACCTCAGCATGCAAGACTCCCGTGAAACTGTGCCTGCCCATCGCAAAAATCCTCGCTAAGCAGCGGGCAGCGGATCCCTAATGACCGCTTCTTCCACCCGCATCAAAATCTCCCGCATCAGCCTGGCCGTTTCCGACCCGTCGTATCGATCGAGAAACGGTCGTCCTTCGTCGCAGCAATCGGCAATCGCGGGATCAATCGGGATTGAACCAAGGAACGGCACCGTCAGTTCAGCCGCCATGCGTCGGCCGGCTCCCGCGCGCTCGGTTTGCGTCACTTCGCCGCACCGCCGGCAAACGAACCCGCTCATGTTCTCAATGACCCCGAGGACCGGAACGCCCAAACGGTGACAAAAAGTAATCGACTTGCGCACGTCGATGGTCGCAACCTTTTGCGGGGTGGTTACAATGACCGCCCCATCCACGTTCCCGATCAACTGGCAGACGGACAGCGGTTCGTCTCCGGTGCCGGGTGGCGAGTCGATGATCAGAAAATCCAGTTCGCCCCACGCAACGTCCCCGAGGAACTGCTTGATCAGGCCCATTTTCATCGGGCCTCTCCAGATCACCGCCGCGTCTTGATCCGATAGCATGAAACCAATCGACATCACCTTCAATCCGGCCAGATCGACCGGAAGCAACTCGTCACCTGCCGCCGACACCTTTTGGGTCTCCAACCCCAACATCGTCGGAATGCTCGGCCCGTGAATATCCACGTCCAGCAGCCCGACGCGCCTTCCCGACTGGTGCAAAGCATGCGCGAGATTCACCGCGACCGTGCTTTTGCCGACTCCGCCCTTGCCCG
>CAYQYP010000330.1:0-32652 GCA_964421755.1 uncultured Acidobacteriota bacterium | reverse complement strand
ATTTCCTGGTTGTTGTGGTCAATCAGGATCTGCACCGGTCCTTTGACATGAAGTCTCCCGGTCGGAATCTGTTGAACCAGGTACTCGGCAACCCGCTGTGACACCTCGAGCAGCGCGAGGCGCTCAACCATCCCGGTCGCTTTGCGCAGCCGTCTTGCCAGGATCTTGAGGGCGGACAAAGCCACTTCGGGATGAGCCAGGCATAACCTGCGGATCTCCTCCTTGGGAATGAAGAGCAGTACCGATTCCTCGACTGCTGTGACAGTCGACGGATAGGGTCCATCGTCGAAGACGGCGACTTCGGGGAAAGTGGCGCCTGGTCCATCTTCGTGGATAACCTGCTCGCGCCCGTCCGCTCCGTGGCGAAAGGCGCGGGTCCGTCCCGTCACCACCACGAAAAGACCCCGACATGGCTCACCCGCTATGAACAGTGTGTCACCGTGCCCCTTGCGGATCTCCAGGCATCCGGGGGCGAGGCCCTCGAGTACGCTTTCCGGTTGCGATTTCAGGAGTTCGGTCGCTCTGAGAGCCTGGACTTTCGATATCATTGTTTTGTCTGTCGCCACCATGAACATCCTAGTCGTGTATTTTTCCTACCAGTCTACGGTCCAGACGACTGCTGAATCCATAGCCGTTCATCTGGTGGAGCTGGGGCATTCCGTCGAGACTCACAAAATACAGCCGGTCAAAGCCCGTGGATATTGGAGCTGGCTCGTGCTTTCATTCCTCTCCGGCACCCGCGTGAGGATCCATCCGGTCAGAACGGACTACGGTGCGTTTGACCGAATTTGCCTCGGTTTTCCGAAATGGACTTTCAGTTGCCCCCCGGTCAATGAATTCCTCGCCACAGCCGGGATGCCCCGGTCGCTGCCGGTCGCCCTCTTCATGGTTTACGGAGGATGGGACCAGGACCGTTATCTCCGTACGATGACCCGAAGGGTCTCACGGACGAACCCCGTCATCGCTTCGATCGCTCTGAAGAGGAATCGGGTGTTGGCCGGCGAGCACCTTGCGGCAATTTCGGAATTTTGCGAGCAACTAACCAGTTTGCCAACCGGGCCGAAAAGCGGCGGATTCTGAACAGCGAATCCGCCCTACGACTGATTGCTTCCGCACAGCGAGCGGTCGTAGGGCGGATTCGCTGTTCAGAATCCGCCGCTTTTCGGCCCGGTTGACGCATGGTCAGCTGGTCAGCTGGTCAGCCGGTCAGCTGGCTCACCAGATCTGGGCGCCCGCCTGCTTCATCTCATGGATCGCCCGTTCGGAATCCCCGGGCGCGACGTCGACGCCTCGGACCGCCTCGCCAATAATCGTCACACGGAAATGCTCGCGCAGCGCATCCAGGGCAGTATGCTTGACGCAGTAGTCGGTCGCGAGGCCTCCGATGTACAGATGCCTGACTCCCCTGCTGTTGAGCCAGGCAGGGAGTGATATCTCCTCGAGTGCACCGTCGGCCCTCTGCTTCCGGGCCTGGAAAGCACTGTACGCGTCCCGGCCGTTCTCGAAGGCCTTGCAGAATAGCCTGCCGTCAACCACCAGGTCTTCGCGAAACTCGGCTCCCGGCGTGCCTTGAATACAGTGAGGCGGCCATGGTCCGCCATGCGCGGCAAAGGAGCAGTGATCCGACGGATGCCAATCTCTGCTGTATGCGATCGGCAACCCGGCGTCTCGGAAAGCCCGAATCCAGCGATTGAGCTCGGGTATCACCGACTCGCCCTGGGGAATGCCCAAGGCGCCCTCTGAACAGAAGTCGTTTTGAACATCGACCACGATCAGTCCCGAGTCTTTTTCCAGTGGGACGGGCAGCCTGCCATGACTCATCCTGCGAATATACCACGAGATACGGCCGTCTCCGGGTTGCCCGTATAATGGGCTCCCATGGGTGTGCACGGGCAACTGGTGTTCAGGGTCGAGCCGCATCTGCTCACCTGGACCGACAGTGAAGGAGTCCTGACTTTCGACGGCGAGGGACGGCTTTACGCCTTTGCCGTAACCCACGCCCTGTACCGCAGGGGGATGGACAGCCGCGTGCTCCACACCCGCCGGGACCCTGCGGACGGTAACTTGCGACGAAGCCATCGATATCTTCCTGAGGAAGAGGCCCTCTCTCTTTTCCGCCAGACGCACCGACTTGCCGGCCGGATGCTTTCACGAGTCGCCGGCGGCGAAATCAGTCCGTCGAGCGGACCCGCGCCAGACGGCCGGACGAACGTGCTCCTGTCACGGTTGGAGGAAATCGTCTCCTGGTCACCTGAGCGGCTTATGCACGAGCGCACCCGGTTTCAGGGATTGTACAAACCGATCAGCGTGCTCCCGCCCGACCGGTACATGTCGCTCGTCGTGCAGGTTGCCCACGGCTGTCCCTACAATCAGTGCACGTTCTGCGATTTGTACAGCGACCGGGCGTTCGCCGTCCTGTCTTCCGAGGAAGTGCGAGACCGGGTGGTCGGCATTCGGAGCTTCTTCGGCCGCGCGCTGCCGTTGCGCCAGGGGATCTTCCTCGGTGACGGTAACGCATTGTCTCTCCCCGTGACCCGGCTGATTGAGAGCTTTGGCGTTATACGGGAGCAACTGCCTGGAAATCTATTCGTCCGCAAAGGCATCTCGACGTTTGGGGACCTGCGCGCTGTCCTCCACAAATCCGAGGAGCAACTCGCCACACTCGCCGCTCACGGCCTGGACCGCGTCTACCTCGGCCTGGAGAGCGGGTCGGAGCGACTTCTGAGGTTTCTCGAGAAGCCTGCCACGCGCGTCGAACAGATCGAAGCAGTAACCAGACTCAAACGGGCAGGTATCCAGGTGGGCGTCATCTTCATGTCGGGGGTGGGCGGGAAACGGTTCGCCGACGAGCACGTTCGGGAGACGAGCGACCTGGTGAACGATCTGCCGCTCGGAGCGGGCGATCTCGTTTACCTGTCCCGGTTCTATCCGATCCGCGGAACGCCCTACGCCGATCAGGTGACGAGCGGCGAGATCGATGTGTTGAGCCAGGACGAAATCCGGAACCAGGTTTGGGAAATACGCGAGCGCATTCGTCCGGAGATCCTAAAGACAGCGAAGCTGGCGCCCTACGACCTGGCGGGTTTCGTGTATTAGGGTGCCGCAGGCCCGCCAAGCGAAGCAGTTCCATCATTGGAGCACCGAGCGAACTGGTCGACGAGCCGTACAGAACCGCAAACGGAGCGTCTTTCGCGAAGTGCGCGGATTGAACCAGCAAGCGACGCCTGACTTGTTTGCTGGCTGCTCACGGCTACAATCCGCGCGCTTCGCTGAAAAACGCTTCGCTTGCGGTTCTGTACCGCTCGTCGACCTCTCGCTCACTATTTGGTGCGCCGGGCATTCCAGTCAGGCCAGTCGTTCCTCGGGAGTCGGCACACTCGCCGCGCGACGCGTTCGCGAGAACAGCATGATGTGGACTGCCGGAAGCAGAAGCAGGATGTCCCTCAGCATGAGCAGATAGGACGCACTTTTCTGATCAGTCGATGTACTGAAACAGCCGCAGTCGAAATCCAGACCCCGGGCAAGGTTAATGCCGATCGCAAGGATGAAAACGAGCAGCAGCCCGGCCAGAATGGCCGCGCTCTCTTTGGGAAAGATCCCCAGGATCAGCAACAACCCGGCAACCATCTCGAGCCACGGCAGGAAGATTGCCAGCAGGTTGATCCCCATATCAGGCATCAACTTGTAGTTGAGCACGATCTGCGCGAACTGATCCGGATGGACGATTTTGTCCCACGCGGCATAGACGAAGAGCCCTCCGAGAATCAGCCTGGAAATCAGAAGCGCGGGCGTGGATGCGAGTGCGTCTTTGATTTGCATGGTATTCGTCAGTCTCTCTACGATGAGACCGGTTTTGAGCCGCGGCTCGTTGGCAGCCCTGCTTTCTTCCACTCGGTCCAGCCGCCAAAAAAGATCTGCACGTTGGTGAAACCGAGGCTCTGGAGCTTCGTGGCCAGCGTCGTGCTGGCGCCGCACTCCTCGCCATCGCAATAGATGACTATTTCCTGGTCTTTTGGGATTGCGCCGAGGCTCTTTCGAATGTCTTCAGGCGAGTGGGCCGCCGCGATATGCCGGGCGCCGCGGATGTGTCCGGCTTCGTACTCGTGGTCTTCCCGGGAATCGATAAAGGCAATGCCCCGTTCGTATTTGGCCCTGGCTTCCGCCACCTCGATGTACTTCATCGGAGCAGCCGTGACGATCAATTGAGGTCGCGCGATTCCCCCTGCGCCTTTTACTTCGACTTTTTGGGGAAACCACGGGATGCCGCGTCCCGAGAAAGTGTTGTAAAGAGTCGATATAATGACAGCAGTGAGGACGATGACCGCGGTGTTTCGGATGTACATCATGAGTTTTCTAGCCGCCCCAGCGAGTTGACGTCCTCGAGATTATAAGTTGGCGGGCTATCTGTGCTCAAGCCGACCACTCGATCCCGGTACAAAACATGACCAAATCCCTCGACTTTTTCAGAGAACGGTCCCGGCAGATCATCCATTTGCGAGGCGTTGCCCAGGGCCTCAGCTGGGACCAGGAAACGATGATGCCTCCCGAAGGCGCCGAGCACCGTGCCGCGCACCTGTCGACCCTCGCTGTGCTGCAGCACGAGAGACTGGTCGACCCGGCCTTCGGTGCTGCCGTCGAAGCGTTGCGTTCCGACGACGACCTGCAACCGGAGGATCGTGCTGCGGTCGCGGAAGCGAAACGGCAGGTGGACCGCGCTACAAAACTTCCGCCCAGACTGGTCGCCGAGCTCGCGGAACATGCGGTACTTTGCTACGAAGCCTGGGTCAAGGCGAGAAAGGCATCCGATTTTCAGGCGTTTGCCCCCTGGCTTGCCCGAATGGCCGAGCTGAAACGACAGGAGGCTCGCTGCCTGGTCGACTCCGGCTCCCCGTACAACGCATTGCTGGATGACTATGAACCGGGGATGACAACGACCGAGCTCGATTCCCTGTTTGGCCGCCTCCGACCCGCGTTGAGCCGATTGTTGGCTTCGATCCAGCAGAGAAGCGCCCAACCGGCCGGCCTCCCGCCCGGACCTTTTCCGAGAACCGTCCAGGAAGAGATCGGCAAACAGGTGATCACAGCCATGGGCTTCGACTGGAACGCCGGGCGGTTAGACGTCTCTGCGCATCCATTTTGCGCGGGTTTCTCACCGCGTGACGTCCGGATAACCGTTCGTTACTTCGAAGACCAGTTCGCGCCTTCGTTTTTCGGCATGATTCACGAAGCGGGACACGCGCTATACGAGCAGGGACTCAACCCCACCCGCTACGGCAATTTTGACTGCGAGGCTATCTCCCTGGGCATCCACGAGTCTCAATCCAGGCTGTGGGAGAACCAGGTAGCCCGCAGCCGCCCATTCTGGAGCTATTGGCTGCCGCACCTTCAAAAGGCGTTTGAGCCGGTGCTCGCGGATGTCTCCCTGGACGAATTCCTGCGGGCAGTGAATCGGGTTCGGCCATCCTTGATTCGTGTTGAGGCGGATGAAGTCAGCTATGGTCTGCACGTGATCCTGCGGTATGAGCTGGAGAAGCAGCTGATGGAAGACAACCTTCCGGCGACGGATCTCAACGAAGCGTGGAACGCCAGGATGGAAGACTACCTGGGCATCCGACCCGAAAGCGCAGCCAATGGAGTATTGCAGGATATCCACTGGTCGCAGGGTCTTTTCGGCTATTTCCCGACGTATTTGCTGGGCAACCTCTACGCGGCGCAGTTATTCCGGCAGGCTGGGCAATCAATCCCGGACCTGGAGGAACGTATTTCGACCGGTGATCTGAGGACGCTGCGGGAATGGCTGAGGGACAATGTCCATCGCCTCGGGAAAACAGTCGGCGCTGCGGAACTGATCCAGCGGGTGAGCGGGGAAAGCCTTAATCCGGATTACTTTCTGCAATATCTGGAGCAGAAGAACAGGTAGCTCGTTAGCCGGTCAGCTGGTCAGCCGCCTCACCGCACCTGCGCGATAAGCTCGTCCCGCACACGCTGCCAGTCTGCCACCGGAACCTGGCACGTTCCCACCTGGACGTGCCCTCCCCCGCCGTACTTGAGCATCAACTCGCCAACGTTGGTCCGGCTCGTCCGGTTGAGGATGCTATGCCCGACGGCGAAGACGACGTTTTGCTTGTCTTTTCCCCAGAATGCCCGGATTTCAATATTCTGATCGGGGTACAGGGCGTAGACCAGGAAGCGGTTTCCGGCGTAAATCGTGTCCTCATCCATCAGGTTTGTGAGTATTGCGTTCCCGCAGATCTGGCAGCAGCGCCTGAGCATCTCCTCGAACAGTTTCTGCTGCTCGAAATACTTGACGACTCTTTCATGCACGTCCGGAAGCGCCAGGATCTGCTCGACGGGGAGAGTGCGACACTGCTGTATCAGGTTGAGCAAGAGGTGGTAGTGGTTGATGCGATAGTCCGAGAAGCGTCCGAGGCCGGTCCGGGGGTCTGCAAGGAAGGAAAGCAGAATCCACCCCTGCGGGTTGAGAATCTCGTCGCGGGTTAACTTCGCCGAGTCACTCTTGTTGACCGCCTCGAGGAGGGGCAGAAATCTCGGCTCAAAAGTGCTCTCTCCGCCATAGTAGTCCCAGATAACCTGGGCGGCGCTGTCCGCGGGCCGTGAAGCGCCATCGAACTTGAGCCCGCTTCCGAGTCGAGCGTCTTCGCTGGCGTGGTGGTCGAACCAAAGCCCGCAGCCCGGCACGTAGGGAACATTCGCCAGTATGTCGTCCGAGGTGACCTGAACAAGCCCATCCTGGATGTCTTTCGGGTGGGCGAACTTGAAGTCGTCGACCAGTCCCTTTTCAAGCAGCAAGACTGTGCAGACTATGCCATCGAAATCCAAACGCGTGATGAGCCTCATGCCGAACACCTCCCCAGGACCCCAGTCGCGGCCCTAGCGTAGCACTGACAACTGACCACTGACAACTGACCAACTGACCCAGCTGACCCGCTGACCGGCTGTTGGGTGGGCAGTGCGCAGTGGGCAGTGGGCAGTGCGCAGTGCGCAGTGCGCAGTTGGCAGCGGGCAGTGCGCAGTTGGCAGTGCTTTTCACGGCAGCTGCTTCAGCGTCTGCTTCTTGCCCCAGGAATCGACATCGAAGGCAATGGCGTGAGCAAAACCGCTTTCCGCTCCACGGACAACGGACAGGGACCGATAGTAGTTGAGGTACGGGAAAGACGAGATTCCGCCGCGGAACAACTCGTATTCCTTCACGGACTTCTCCCAGGCGTCGAGCGAATCCGCGATGTCAAAATAGGTGTATGGCGTGAAGCCGTCCTTGTCCTCCCAGTTTTCCGTGTACAAGACCCGTCGGACGCCCCGGTGAGCCGGGTGCTGACTCGGGAACGAAGGGAGAGAGGCAAGAAGGAGGGCCTCCCTGGTCAATTGATTGGCTACGATATGGTCGCGGTGCAGTCCATCTTTCCAGTGGGTGATGATGTAGGAGGGCTGAACCTGGCGGATGGTGTCGACGACGTATCGGATCGCCTCTGCATTACTGGGCAGTTCGCCGTCCCGATATTTCCCGAATATGACCTCGGCGCCCAGAGCGGCAGCCGCCGCTTCCGCTTCCTTCCGTTTCTGACGTCCGTAGTCCTCCGCAGTCATCCTTGGATTACCGCCCTCACCAAGAGTCAGATGCAGGATGACCACCCGATCGCCCAGCCTCGCCTGTTTTGCCAGCAGCGCGCCGCAGGTGATTTCCATGTCTCCGGCGTGAGCTCCAATGGCAAGAATCGTGTTCTTCCGGCGTTCCGGCGGCTGATTCTGCGAATGGACAAGCGAACCAAGGAGGATGAGAAGAAGGATGAGCCAAGTGGCTTTTTTGGTCATAGCAGTTTCGGGGACATGATACTTAATTCCCGAGCCGCCAGCACCATCAGGCGCAAGCGAAGGAATTAAGTTTTGTGTCCCCCGAAACTGCCCAAAACTTCTCTACGCTGGGTCTTGCTGCCCTTTTTCCAGTGCCAGTGTAATCGTCGGAGCGTCGGCTACTGCGCTCGGACCGAAGTACTGGATGGGACCCGGGAAGCGGTACTCGTCGTTGAGTGCCCAGCTCTCCCGGTTCGAAGCAAAATGCTTGAACGGCTTACCATCGAGCTCAACGAGTGCCTTGCGGATGACTGGTGTCGGTTTACCTTTGCGCGTCTCCATGTGAAGCATCATGGTGACAGGAGTCCCCCCGGCAACCCATTCGTCCGACGGCTTGGTCAGGTTCCGCACGTTCACGGTATAACCGGTCAGGTCGGCTCGCACCAGTTGCGCGGCGGCGTAGCCGAGCGAGTAACAGTAATCGGCGTCGAAATTCGACGGCGCTGCACAGCGGCCTTCGTAGCCGAAGAAGTGAGCCAGGGAGCTGAACTTCGCCTCGGTCTCCTTCCGGGACTTCAGGAGTCGTATTTTGTCGGAGACCAGGTCGATCAGCAGACGCTCGGTTTCAACTTGCGAAAGGGGCACATTTCCGTGACTATCCCGCGTGAGCAGCACCTGTTGAATGCTCTCGGGAAGAGATCCGTACACCTTGGCACTCGCGGCGCTCAGGCGCGTGTTCAGGTACTGCAGCCGCTCCGAGTGGTCGGGCAAGCTGCGAAGGTATTCTTCGTCCTTCCCGAGGATCGAGCTCAGCTCGTCGATCATTCTCTTAATATCCGAGATGAACTCGGGGAGGCCTTCGGGCACGACGACTACGCCGTAGTTCTTACCCGCCGCCGCCCGCTTGACGACGACACCGACGATGTAATCGACGATCTCCTCGAGCGTCGTACCCTTCGCCTGAATTTCCTCGGAGACCAGGCAGACGTTCGGATGAGTCTGCAGAGCGCATTCAAGCGTCACGTGACTGGCTGCCCGGCCCATGAGCCTGACGAAGTGCCAGTACTTCACGGCCGAAGTCGCATCGCGACAGATATTTCCGATCAGCTCGGAGTAAGTCTTGACCGCGGTGTCGAAGCCAAATGACGCTTCAATCTGCGCGTTTTTCATATCCCCGTCGATGGTTTTTGGAACCCCGATGACGACGGTCTTGGATTTCTGAGCACGCAGGTATTCGGCAAGCACGGCCGCGTTCGTATTGGAGTCATCGCCCCCGACGATCACGATTCCGTCGAGCTTCATCGTTTCGAAGTTCTGCTTGCAGGCGGCCAGGTCTTCGGGCTTCTCGATTTTGTCGCGGCCGCTCATGATCATGTCGAAACCGCCGGTATTCCGGTATTTGTCAATAATCTCGGAAGTCAGTTCCCTGTACTTTCCCTTGATCACACCGCCTGGTCCCTTTAGAAAGCCGAAGAGCCGGTTGTCGGGATTGGCCGCCTTCAAAGCGTCAAAAAGTCCAGCGATTACGTTGTGTCCACCGGGCGCCTGCCCCCCGGAAAGTACGACTCCGACGTTGATCGGTCCGGTCTTCAGGTTCCCCTCGCCTTCGGCGATCGTGGCTGCCGGTTGGCCGCAGGTGTTTGGGAAGAGCTTCTGGATCTCTTCCTGATTGGCGACGGGCTGGGTGTGCGCTCCAAGCTGTATTTTGATTCTTGGCGAGCGCAGCGCCTTTGGCAGTTTTGGCCTGTAACAGGCACGCTCCTTCTGCAATGCGGAAATCTCGGCACTCATTCTGTTCATCCTCTTTCTTGGGGTTGGAACGCCAAAAAGTGCGTATTATAGTCGACACGGACCTGCACGGACCATACGGACGAACACGGACGCAGCTTTATTCGACCAGGCTTGCCGACTTAATGTAGTCGAGCAGCGGAAACGCTTCGCGCAGGTATTGGTTCCCCTGGGACTCGATACGCGCCTGGTTGGGCCCGCGTCCCCTGGGCGCCCCGTCCCCGTAATCCGCGTGAAGGATATCGATCACGTCCATCCCCTGGATGACGCGGCCGAAAGGTGCAAAGCGCATATTGTCCAGCCGGGC
This sequence comes from uncultured Acidobacteriota bacterium, assembly GCA_964421755.1. GTDB lineage: Bacteria > Acidobacteriota > UBA6911 > RPQK01 > RPQK01 > CAVUUN01. The sequence goes on along the minus strand of CAYQYP010000330.1, from coordinate 22,748 downwards.
ATTGTTCGTGTAATTGATGAACATCTGGGTTGTCCGGCTGTTCTGTGCGCGAGACGCGGCGTACGTTATGAATCCACGTTGGTTCGACTGTTTGACCGGATCGTCCGGGATCGTCGCCTTCTTCCACTTCGCTGCGATCGCGGGATCGCCGTGAATCCCGAATTGGGCCATGAACCCGGATACTATGCGGAAGAATGCGACATCAGTGAAGTAGCCCAATTTCACCAGGTTGTAGAAGCGATCGGCGCCGTTCGGAGCCCATTCCCGGATCACCTCGACCACAAACGGTCCCTTTGTCGTGTCGAAGCGCACACGGAATGTCTCCGGAGCGGTGGCGGTGGCATTTTCGGGCACGATCGCCGAGGCATCGGCCTTCTGTGCGGGCGCCGTGCTTTGCCCCTGCGGCGGCTCCGCCTGAGCGGGGTTCGCGGGCTGTTGGATCGGTCCCGCCTCAGTCACCGGCGCAAGAGCCGGCATGAGCATTAACAGCACCAGCAGTCCAGAACGTATCGTCATAAGCGACTCCTCATTAAAGAACCTCTATGATACAGCAGGCTGGGGGGCGGTCGGAAACCCCGTGGCTAAGTGCCTCGTCTCAGAAATACGGCGACGTTTGCCGAGGCCATGGCGAAGCGAGGTCGAGAAGAGAGGAGGAGTCGATGCCAGAGCATCGGCCACAAACGTTACCGTATTACTGAAACGAGGCACTAAGCCAGCCAACCGGGCCCAAAAGCGGCGGATTCTTGAAAGCGAATCCGCCGAGAGGCGGGCCTCCCTTTTGGTCGGCTTCTGGACACTTCGCTTTTTTCCACCCGTCTACCGAACATTCCGGGGCTCTCATCCGTTATTGTTCCTATACCTCAAAAGGATGGGAGAGACTCAGCATGAACAGGGCACTTCAGTTCTTGTTAGCACCGTTGGCGGTTTCGGTTCTTTTCCTTTCCGGCTGCGACATCGTGGAAACGGCCGCCTCATGGGATGGACCCAAGGACACGGTCAACAAGTCTTTTGAAGTCTCACCGGGCGGGTTACTGACCGTCGATGCGGACCTGGGTTCGATTGACGTTAGAAGTGGGACTTCAAATAAGGTCAACGTTGAAGTGATCCGCGAGGCTCGTGACGCCGGGGCACTCGACGACCTGGACCTTTCCATCGATCAGTCGGGGAACAACGTGACGGTGTCGGCGAAGCTCCCGCACGGATCCAACTGGTTTCGGCACAACCGTCTCCGGCTGTCCTTCTTCATCACGGTGCCGAGGACGTATGACGTCGATTTGAAAACGTCCGGAGGATCCGTCAAGGTCGCGGACCTCGAGGGCAGAGTGCTCGCGAAGACCTCCGGCGGCAGCCTGGACCTTGGGCAAATCGTCGGACCGGTCGAGGGCAAGACCTCGGGCGGCAGCATTAAGCTGCAGGCGTGTCGAGGCAGTGCCGATATCCGCACGTCCGGTGGCGGCATTGACATCGGAGACGTCGACGGCAATGTGGCGGCCGAGACATCCGGCGGCTCAATCAATATCGAGCAGGCGCGGGGACGCGTGCACGCGAGAACCTCCGGCGGGGGAATCGACGTCCACGAGGTCTTCGGTGAGATCGATGCCTCTACATCGGGTGGCAGCGTGTCGGCGACAATCATGCAACAGCCGAGCGGCGACTGCCGGTTATCGACTTCTGGAGGCGGAATCGAAGTCCGCATGGCTGAAAACATCGGCTTCGACGTGGATGCCAAGACCAGTGGAGGCCGCGTCCGTGTTGACTTTCCGATTTCCGCCGACCTCATCGAAAAGAACGCGGTTCGCGGCCCCGTGAACGGCGGCGGCCCGCAACTTCACTTGCGCACGTCCGGCGGGAACATCCGGCTCGAAAAGGCTGGCCGGTAAGCCCAAAGATAAATTCTGCCAACCGGGCCGAAAAGCGGCGGATTCTGAACAGCGAATCCGCCCTACGACTGACCGCTTCCGCACGGCGAGCGGTCGTAGGGCGGATTCGCTGTTCAGAATCCGCCGCTTTTCGGCCCGGTTGGCATTCCCTTCCCTCGGTTCTCCCGTTCCCTCCGCCCGCTTGTCACTGTCCCCGCTTTTCACATAGACTGGCCGTAGCACCTTTCTCTTGATCTCCTAGTTTCTGCTGGACTTTGAACGCACGCACCGCGAGGCAACGCGAGGACAAATGAACGTTCCGATCGAGGAGTTGACCACTGTTTCCGATCTCAAGGCATTCACTCAACGAGCTAAGGAGCTCCAAAAGGCGCAACCCGATCCTCTCACCTCTCTTGTCGATCTCGACGCCGCCACCACCCGGCGCCTGTATGAACGCTTCTACATCGCCGCTCCCTGCGCTTCGTTCGGAGTAAAAGCAACGGCGTCAGCCGCCTGCTATATTCCGGAAGACCTGAGGTGGCGGCTGTTTGTCCGGCAGGCGTGGGCGATAGCCAAAGACCGGCTGCGTGCTCCGTTCCCGGCCGGGTCGGTCCACCCCTATCAGACAGGCACTCCCGAAGAACGCTTCGACTACTTCAAAAGAGCCTGCCTGAATCACGATTTCGACTCCGCTCTTGAGGCAGCCGCCGGGTTCCTGTCCGGAGATACCGACAGGCAGTTGTTCCGCAAGCGATCGGTGGAGCTCGCCCTGGGGGACACCGCACACTTCGGCGTCAAGGCTGTTTTTCTCGCTCTCGCCTGGAGTCTGGCTGAACGTGGCGAATGGCGTCAGACGCTTGACTGCCTCTTTCCCGCGTTGCACTTCATGGTTCTTGCTGACCACGAACGTCTGGACGATGCCGGCCCAACCGTCCGTGCAGCCGAGGTAGACAAATCCTTGGGGCTCGAAAAATACCAGGAGACTGAAAAGTCACTACTGTGGGGGTCGGCGCAGCAGGCGTCGGCAGCAGTCGACGCCCTGGCCGCCAGCGGGGCCGGAGCGAGACAGCTTTACGATGCCCTGTTGCTCGCCTGTGCACAGGCGGTCATCAATTCCAACGCCGGCAACTGGGCGGATCCCGTCCGGGTCTTTCAGCTGATCTTTTTGTGCGGAGGGCTCGAGTCGGCGACCGGGCAGCCGCTCAGATATTTGCGCACGACAGCACTGCTCCTGAACAAGGCTGCCCGGGGGAGCGCCGAAACCACCGAAAACCGCCCGGTCGACGACGTCCTATCCCGTGTCTGCCCGACCGACCCCATAGGCGTGCTCCGGAGCGTGGTCAGTCACAGCGATCCTCATGCCTCGGCCACCGCCGTGCTGGCGGGCTTGGGGATGCCGGACGACAGGCGTGAGGAGGTGCTTCGAACCCTGTGCGCACAGGCAATCAAAAATGACGCGGCCTGCTCCTGCTCCCACGACATTTTGTACGTCGGTCAAGCGATTGATACCTGGCGTGCGTGCCAGTGGCCGAACCGCGACTTGCTCCCCGCATCAGCGGCGTACCTGATCGGCCGCTTGCCGAAAAACTACGAGCTGGCTGCCGAATACGGGGTATGAATTTCGTGCCCGGCCCGGGTCTAGAAGTGATAGCCAGCCAGGACTGCGAGGCGCATCTGCAGTAACCTTCCAAGTCGGACGTCCCACTTGGCAGTGGGACCTGCGACAAGGCATAATCTCGCTCGATGCAGAAGCTCCTTTTCTTGCTCTTCGGCTGTTTGATCACCGTGTTGCCCGCAACTGTTCAAGGACAGACCCCTGTCCCACTCTGGACGAAGTTCGAATCTGGCTTCGAATCGAGCAAGTCCTACGGCAACCCGCTTTACGACGTGCGGCTCGAAGTCACCTTCCAGTCGCCCACCGGACGATCCAAGACGGTCTTCGGCTTCTGGGACGGCGGTTCCTCCTGGAGAGTCCGCTTCGCCGCCGACGAGATCGGAGAGTGGAGCTTCCGCACCGAGTGCTCGGATACGGCCAACACAGGGCTTCACGGGCAAACCGGCCACCTCATGGTGACTCCACAGCAGAGCCCGCACCCGCTCTACCTCAAGGGGACGCTTGTGCGTCCGCCCGGACGTTATCACCTGACTCATGCCGACGGTTCCCCTTTCCTCTGGTTCGCCGACACTGCCTGGAACGGTGCGCTGAAGTCCTCGGACACGGAGTGGCGACTATTTCTGAAAGACCGGGCGAACCTGGGATTCAATGCCATCCAACTGGTTTCGACCCAGTGGCGCGGCGCCGACGGGGATGCAACAGGCGAGGCGGCATTTACGGGAAGCGGGAAGATCCAGTTGAACCCGGCGTTCTTCCAGCGCCTCGATCGTAAGATCGACATGGTGAATGACGAGGGACTGATCGCAGCGGTTGTGCTGCTGTGGGCGCTGCCCGTATCGCTCGGGAAGGAACTGAGCCCCGGGTACTTCTTGCCCGAGCCGGAAGCCATCCTGCTGGCCCGGTACATGGTTGCGCGGTACGGAGGAAACCAGGTCGTCTGGTTTCTGGGGGGCGACGGGAAGTATATCGAGGAGTACGAACAGCGCTGGAAGACGATCGGGCAGGCGGTTTTTGGGGGCGGCGAGCACCAGGGACTGGTCGCTCAGCACCCGCAGGGTCGCTCTTGGATTGGAGACGTCTATGCCGGCGAGGCATGGCTCGATATCGTCGGGTACCAGTCAAGCCATGGCACCGGAGAACAGACCGTGAACTGGATCAACCGCGGCCCGATGGCGGAAAGATGGGACAAGCTTCCGGCCCGCCCGCTCATCAACCTCGAACCGCTTTACGAGAACGGCGCCGGCTCGAACTCCGACGACGTGCGGAAAGCCTGCTACTGGAGCCTCTTCGCAACACCCGTCGCGGGGATCACTTACGGCAACCATGCCACCTGGCCCTGGTTGAAACGGGGCGAAAAGGCACTCAACCATTCGGGCGCGCCTTCTCCCAACTCCTGGCAGGACAGCCTGGCGTTCAACGGAGTCAAGCAGGTGAGCAACATGGTCCGGATGATGCGCGAGCAGAAGTGGTGGGACCTCAGACCTCGCCACCGCGAGTTGCTGGCGGAGCAGCCCGGGCTCACTGATTTCAGCCAGTTCATCCCGCTTCTTGGAAATGACGACGGCTCGACGATTCTGGCCTATGTTCCGGCGAAACTGCCGTTCCGGATCCGGAATCCGCGCTTGTTGGAGTACCGGGCACAGTGGTTCGATCCGGTGGAGAACAAGTACTCCGATGAAAGCTCCGTTCCCCGGGGCCCGCTGCTCGATTTCGCGGTTCCGTTTGACCACGACGGAGTCCTGATCCTGAAGACAACACCGTAGGTCCGACTTCCAAGTCGGACATCCTGATCGACCTCCGGAGCGCGCTGCAGCCGCTGCCGAACGGAACAGAACCGCAACCGCAGCGCTTTCCAGCGGAGTGCGCGGATTTCGGCCGTAAGCGACACCTGGCCCGGAACTGCTTGCTTCCGGTGACAATCCGCGCACTCCGCTGGAAAGCGGTGCGGTTCTGTTTTGCTCACTCAGCGCGATTCTGTCACTGGCTGAGCTCGTGGTCGCCCCGTGGAATCCGGTTGACCCCTTTGGCGGGTCTGTATATCCTCGCCCCACCGACATGAAAACGACGCAGATCAAGCACCTTCGCTGGTACATCGCCATCCTGCTGTGCGGGTCTTCGACTCTGAACTACCTGGATCGGCAGACACTCTCGGTTCTTGCTGAAACCATCCAGAAGGAACTGCACTTTGGGAGCGAGGAGTATTCGTACATTACTTCGTCTTTCCTCGCCAGCTATATGGTCATGTACGCGGTGAGCGGGAGGCTGCTGGACCGACTCGGTACACGACAAGGCTTCACGGTCTTCCATTCAGCCTGGTCGGTCGTCACCATGCTTCACGCCCTTGCCCGGAGCGCGCTCCATTTCTCCATCTTCCGTTTTCTGCTCGGCGCCGCTCAGCCCGCAAACTTCCCCGGCGGGGTCAAGGCGGTCTCCGAGTGGTTCCCGATGAAGGAACGCGCGCTGGCGGTCGGGATCTTCAACTCAGGGACTGCCATCGGCGGAGTTATCGCCCCGCCACTTGTATCAGCCATTGCGCTGGCCTGGGGTTGGCGTGAGGCTTTCATCGTCACCGGCGCCCTTGGCTTTGTCTGGGTGACCGCCTGGTTACTCTTTTTCCGTCTCCCTTCCCAGCATCCGAACATCACCAGTGCAGAAAGGGAGCTGATCGAAGCCGGGCACGCCACCGAGGCGCCGGCCACAAAAGTCTCGACGAAAACGCTCCTTTCCATGAAGGAAACGTGGGGTTGCATCGCCGCCCGCTTCTTCACCGATCCCATCTCCTACTTCCTGAACTTCTGGATTCCGCTGTATTTCCAGCAGGAGCGCGGTTTCAGCCTTCGTGACCTGGGTTACTACGTTTGGATTCCATTCGCGGCCCTCGCCGCTGGAAACATCGCGTCGGGTGCAATACCCCGATTCCTGATTGCCCGAGGCTGGGGGCTGAACCGGGCCCGCAAAGGCACGATGCTCGCGGTCTCCTGCCTGATGCCGGTCATCTGCCTCCTGATCACCCAGGTAGAAAGTGCCGGTCTGTCAGTCGCACTGGTCGCCGCCCTCTTCTTCGGGCACGCTGCCTGGGGCAATATCACCTTGCCGGCCGAAGTTTTCCCACGTCACGTCGTGGGAAGTGTCTCCGGTTTCGGAGGGGCGCTTGGAGGGCTGGCCGGCGTCCTCACGCAACTGGCGATCGGGTGGGTGGTCGCCAACCTGTCGTCTTTCGCGCCTATCTTCTTAACCTGTGCAGTCGCCTATATCCTGGCGTTCCTCTTCGTTCACTTCCTGATCGGAGAATTGGGAGTCATTCGAACAGTGCCGGGACGTTAACCTAAATCTGTGGAGGCCGTGAATGAAAACCAAATTCAGCCGACGCGAGGTGCTGGGAGCCGCGGCGGGAGTTCCGGCTCTGCCGCTTGTGCCATCCCAGAGCGGTCAGGCGACTGCTCCCGTGCAGGCCGCCCCGAAGACCGAGCCACTCAATCGGTTTCCCCGGATGGTTCAGGAATACTTCGTGACAAAGGTGCGAGAGGTGGACCGGCAGGCCAACGGGGCACGGGCGAAGTTGACAACGCGCGACGAGGCGGAGCGATACGTCAAGGACGTACAGGCGAGGATCGCTGCCTGCTTTGGTCCGTTGCCGCCCAAGACCCCACTGAATCCGCGCAAAACCGGCCAGTTGGACAGGGACACGTACACGGTCGAGAAAATCATCTTCGAGAGCCGGCCGGGGCTGCTGGTCACTGCCAATCTCTACGTTCCCAAGAACCGCCCGTTTCCTCTTCCCGGGGTCGTCGGAAGCTGCGGGCACACAGACAATGGGAAGGCTGGTGAGACCTACCAGGCGTTTGCCCAGGGGCTGGCCCGGCTCGGCTATGTGGTTCTTCTCTACGACCCGATCGGACAGGGAGAAAGATTCCAGTATCCGGACGCCGGGGGTAAATCGCGAATCGGCCCCGGGACCCGCGAGCATAACTACATGGGCAACCAGCAGCTGCTCGTCGGGGAATCTCTGGCGATGTGGCGCACCTGGGACGGGATCCGCGCGCTGGATTACCTTCTCACTCGGGTGGAAGTAGACAAGAAGCACCTTGGAATCACCGGAAACTCGGGCGGCGGGACGATAACGACGTGGCTTTGCGGACTGGAGCCGCGCTGGACCATGGCCGCCCCCGGCTGTTTCGTCACGACGTTCCGCCGTAACCTCGAGAACGAGCTCCCCGCCGACATCGAGCAATGCCCTCCGAAGGTGCTTGCCATGGGTCTCGATCATTCCGATTTCCTGGCCGCCATGGCGCCTAAACCGATCATCATCCTCGCCAAGGAACGCGATTTCTTCGATGCGCGGGGAGCCGAAGAGGCATACGCACGACTCAAGAAGCTCTACGCGCTCCTCGGGGCGGAAGACAGGATCGCTTTTTCAATGGGGCCGACGTACCACGGATACTCGCAGGAAATCCGGGAGGCAATGTACGGCTGGTTCAACAAGGTCACAGGAATCTCGACACAATCCCAGGAGCCGGCGCTCAAACTGGAGAATGAGGCAGACCTGCTGTGTGCCCCGAACGGGCAGGTTGCAGCCGCTGGTTCCCGGTCGGCTTTTTCATTCACGTCGCAACGCTCGAAAGAACTGGCGGCAGGGCGTGGTAAACCGGACGACCTCCGCCAGGCGGTCATTTCCGCACTGAACCTCGGACAGTGGACGTCCGCCCCCGAATACCGCATTCTGCGGCCGCTCAGGTACCGCGGTTATCCGAAGAAGTTTTCAACGACGTATGCAATCGAAACCGAACCGGGCATCCACGCAATTGTCTACCGGCTCTCGGACGAAACGCATTATTCCCGCCCGCTCCGCGGCAAGAAGCGGGCGATACTGTATGTGTCTCACCAGTCGAGTGATGTCGAGCTTCGTGAAGAGAGCTTGCTGTCTCAATTGATTACGGAGGAACCGGACAGCGACTTTTACGCCTGTGACGTTCGTGGAATCGGCGAGTCGCGGCCCGAGACCTGCGGGGAGAAGACTTTTCTCGATCCTTACGGCAGCGACTACTTCTACGCGGTTCATTCCATCATGCTCGGACGCCCATACCTGGGCGGCAAAACCGCGGACGTGTTGACCGTGCTCGAATGGCTTCGGTCCGTCGGGTACTCGGAGATTCATCTCGCGGCCAAGGGATGGGGGGCTCTGGCTGCAACGTTCGCAGCCGTCCTCTCCGACCACGCAACAACCGTCACTTTGAAGAACGCTCTCCGATCCTACGCCGAGGTGGCGGAATCCGAGGATTACAAGTGGCCACTCTCTGCCCTGGTGCCGAACATCCTGACCAGCCTCGACCTGCCGGACTGTTATGCAGTGCTGGCAAAGAAGCAACTGCGCCAGATTGAGCCGAAGGGAGCCGCATAAGAAGACAAGGAGACAAGGAGAGGGGGAGACAAGGAGAAAGGCAAAAAAGCCGATTACGATCACGATCACGAGCAGGAGGACCAACAGAATTCTGGGCCACTGGCATGCATGATCTTCGCGCTCGCGCTCGTGATCGTAATCGGTTTTTGTCTTTCTCTCTGTCTTGTCTCCTTGTCTCCCCGTCTCCCCCTCTCCCTGTCTCCCCCTCTCCTTGTCTGCCTAGTCACTCGCCTTCTTCTTGAGCGGCGAGGCGAAGCGGGTGGTGTCCGGTGCGACCACCACACCCGACGTGAACTTGTAGGGGACGCCGGCAGGCCCTTCAAACGTCATCTCAATAAAGTAAGCGGTCCAGCCTTTCGCCGGCGCCGGCACGCGAGCCCGGTAATCGCCGTTCGTGACCGCTTTGATTTCAGAGCTCGTCCAGGCCGGTCCAATCTGGTCGAGCCGGAAATCCCTCGCCTCGGCGTTGGTCGCCTGCCAGAGCTTCACTTCTCGTGCGGGGGTCTTAGTTCTGACGCGGATCTCTCCGTCTTTTTCAACGGACCAGTCGAACTTAGGGAAATCCGACCCGCGGACAATCGACGCATAAAAGGCAAGGAGGCTCTCCCGGACGTCCGAGTTCCTCATTGAGTGATCGGTGTTCGGAACGTACCGGATGTACTTATCACCTTTCAGATCGCGCCAATAGAACTTCCAGGAGTCGGGAAGGAAAAATTGATCCCCCGATGCATTGATCAGGAACTTCGGCATCGTCAAACGGTCGAGGTACGAGTACGGTTCGACCAATCTCATGAGGTTGTCGAATTCCGGGGTTCCCATCCAGTTGTCCATGATTCCCATGGCCTGGTAATCCCGCACCGCCGGTGCCCAGAATCCGTACACCATGAAATGATGCTCAAATGACTTCTTGACGTTGAGCAGGTCGATCACCATTGGGGCTACGGCGATAACCCTTCTGTCCACGGCTGCTGTTGTCCATGCCGTCCAGCCGCGCTTGGACGCCCCGGCAACGACGAACCGTTCGACAGCCGGGCCGCCCGGTAAAGACCGGCAGAAGGCGGTCATTGTATCCATCGCGCGAACCGCAGCCTTGGTCATCGGGAGCCTGGCCGGCCATTTTTCGTCCCCCGTTCTGAGGTACTTGTCCCAGGTGTAGGCCACAAGCTCGTCTTCCCGCCGGGGCTTCGTCTCTCCCGTAAAAAGCAGGGGCTGATTCGGCACCTGGCGCAGTTCAGCCACCACCGTGCCTGTTGCCTGTGCCATACGAACAAGCCCCTGATCGGCCGATTCTGGCGCCTTCCTTCCGTTTGCCCCTCCACCGATGAACAGGAGGCCTATTCGGCTCTCGACCTTCGCAGGCTTGATCACGACCAGCCAGTGCCGCCATGTCGGCTCGTTGACCTCCTTCTCGGTCAGCCACTTCTGCGAGACCATGTCGATCACATAGGTCGTGTATCCTTGCCCCTCGATCGTGTTCGCAAGTTCATACTTGTAAGCAGGATCGGCCTTGGCAACGTAATCGTCCAAGGCAGTTCGCCCCTTGCCAGCCAAAGGCGCAACCGCAATCCCCAGGACGATTACGGTCAGGGCAACGCTGGTGAGTCGACGGCCCATGACTTGTGCTGGATTTCGCATAGGCCCTGATTCTATCACTTGGGAGCACGGTCACCCGGTTCAGGGTTATTCGGTTCAGGGTTCGAGGTCCCGGTACCTTGAACCGTGTAACGGTACAACCGGGAACCGTGAACCCTCAGGAACAGGAGGGCTTGTTCGAGAGGGCCGTCCGTACCGCCGTGGCGAGCTCGTGGACCGAGAACGGTTTGGTCAGTATGTGCGATATCCCCACGGAGCGCGCTTCCTCCGAACCGATGACATCCTGATAGCCGCTGCACAATAAAACCGGCAGAGTCGGTCGGACGGCGAGACACTTGCGGGCAAAATGGATGCCGTTCATTCCCGGCATCGTTTGATCGGTGATCAGGAGGTCGAAGGCGTTCGGATTGGCCAGGAAAATACCAAGAGCGTCGTTGCTGTTGTCGAACGCCGTTACGCTGTAGCCGATTCTCTCCAGCATCTTTTGCCCTACTTCGACGACCAGCTCTTCATCGTCGAGGAGCAGGATACGCTCATGTCCCTTAGGCAGGTGGGACGGAGCTAGACTCTTCTGCTCTTCCGCGTTTTCGCTCAGAGGGAGGTACAGAATGAAGGTCGAACCGGCGCCGGCCTGGGTGTCGACACTGATAGTTCCTCCGTGGGCGCGCGCTATGCTGTACGCGACCGAGAGGCCCATCCCTGTTCCCTTCCCTTCCGGTTTCGTGGTGAAAAACGGTTCGAATATTCTGTCGAGGATGGCGGGGTCGATTCCCGGCCCGGTGTCCTGAACCCGCAGCTGCAGATAGTCGCCAACCTTCAGGTCAGGCAAGTGAACAAGTTCGTTCAGAGTGACACGCACCTGGGACAGTGTCAGAGTGACTTTGCCGGCACGGTCCCCGATTGCCTGAACGGCATTGGTACCGAGGTTCATCACGACCTGGAGGAGCTGAGTCGCATCGCCCGAGACGAGATCCGCGTGGCTGCGCACGGTACATTCAATCTCGATGCTGGCACGGACCGATGCCCGCAATAGGCGGAACCCTTCCTTCATTACTTCGCGCAGGTGAACCGGTTTGCGGGACGGCTCTCCTGCCCGGCTGAAGGAGAGGATTTGATGGACGAGCTCCTTGGCCCGGTTGGCGGCGCATACAATCTGCTCGAGATGCTGGCTCACCTCCGCGTCTTTAGGCAGCTCCTGAATCGAAATCTCGGCAAATCCCAGGATCCCACTCAGAATGTTGTTGAAATCGTGGGCGATACCCCCGGCCAAGGACCCCAGTCGCTCAAGTTTGTGGACCTGGTCCATTGTTGCTTCGGCCTTCTTCCGGTCTTGCCCCGCGCCGTTCCGCCCGGGCTCCAAATCCACGAACGCCTTCGAGAGAGCCCGACCCGCAGCGCCGAGAAGGACCGAGGCCTGCGGCGGGAAGAAGTCATCTGTGTCAGCATAGAAGTTCAGAACCCCCAGGAGTCGACCCTGCGCACTTAGGGCCACCGAAGCCCACGAACGGATTCCCCCTTCCAGGATTCGCGCCTCGAACTCAGCTGCCGCCTCGAGCCGCCCACCATTTCGGCGCACGACGCAGTTCACCAGCCGGGCCGTACTGCCGACCGAGCTATCGGACGGAATGGCCATCGAACATGAGCCGATGAGGTCAGACTTGGTGCCGGCTACGACCAATGGCTTCAGATCGGCTTCGGAGCCATTTGGTACGCCCACCCAAGCTAGAGGAAGTTGTGCGCAATCGACCGCTGCGCGGCAGACTCGCTCGAATAAGTCTCGGCCGCTGGTGCCGAAGATTGCGGCCTGATAGCACCCGTTCAACAGCCAGAGGAAATCAGCATTCCCGGCACATTCCGACTCCCGGTACTTTAAATCGCCCCCCATGCCCCACCTTTGGGTCCTCTTCGAATGACGGCCGTAAGAGGACAACCGGTACCTTTGTACCGAGGTCGATCAGCGGTTGTCATCTTTTTTTGGAAATACCAAAAACAGACGGGGAGAGGGGGAGAGGGGGGAGACAAGGAGACAAGGAGAGAAGGAGACGAGGAGAAAGCCGATTACGATTACGATTACGATTACGATCACGAGCGAGAGAAGACCGCTTGGAAAAACCGCCGGCGGGCTACCCTGGTCGGCTCGCGCTCGTGATCGTGACGTAATCGGCTTTCTCTTTGTCTCCCTGTCTTACACTGCCTTCAGCGAGCGGCGCGTCAAGGGACGCCGAGCCGGCTCTTTTCGGGAGGATCGCCCGTCCTGTTCGGGAAGGACGATGCCAAGTGCTTTCACCTTCTTGAAAAACGTGCTCTTGTGCATTCCGAGCTCCCGGGCAGCCGCTTCCCGGTTGAAGTCATTCCGCGATAAGGCCCGGACCAGCGCCTGCGCTTCTGTGTTGCGGACTGCCTGGCTCAAGGTGGTCGCCCGAACAGCCGGGATGTCTATAATCCGGAGCTCGTCGGGCAAGTGCTGCGGCATGATCAGGTTTCCGGCACAAAAGACAAATGCCCTTTCGATGACGTTCTCCAGTTCGCGGATGTTCCCCGGGAAATCATAGGCAAGAAGCGCTCTCATAGCATCCCGGTGAAGCCCCGATACTTTCCTCCCCTGGGCCGCGTTGAATTTGCGGATGAAATGCTCAGCCAGGGATGGGATGGCCTCCCGACGCTGGCGCAAAGGAGGCAGTTCCAGGCGCAATACGTTCACCCGGTAAAAAAGGTCCTGCCGAAACGCGCCCTGGCGGACGAGCTCGGCCAGATCCTGATTGCTGGCCGTAATGATCCGCACGTTTGCCTTTACCGACCGGGCATCACCCAGAGGTTCATATTCTTTGTGTTGCAGGACTCGCAGCAAACGCACCTGTAGGCTTGGACTGATATCTCCGATTTCATCGAGGAAGACTGTGCCTCCCTCGGCGGCCGCGAAGCGGCCCGGCTTATCTTTGACCGCCCCTGTAAAAGCGCCCGCTTTATATCCGAACAGCTCTGATTCCAGAAGGGTATCCGGCAAGGCGGCGCAGTTGACCGCCACAAATGGTTTGGCTCGGCGGGGACTCAGGTCGTGAACCGTGCGCGCGAGAACTTCTTTGCCTGTCCCAGTCTCTCCCTGGATGAGCAGGGTGGTGTCCGTCGTCGCCACCTGTGGGAGCAATGCCATGATGTCCCGCATTGATTCGCTGGCGGCCACCAAATGAACCGGGGATGTGCCTTCCTGCAGAGGATCGGCGACAGCGGGCGACTCGCTCAGGTCACGGAACGTCTCGACTCCACCGACGATGGAGCCGTCCGGGGCTCGGAGCAACGACGTTGAAACCGCGACCGGCACCGGTCTGCCGGCCGAGTTCAGCAACACTGCCCGGCGATTTATCACCGGCCGTCCGGTCTCGAGCGCCTCCCTGATAGCGCATCCGTTCTTACACAAGCTGGAGCGAAACACCGTTGCACACGGATGCCCCAGGACTTGGGTGCGCAAAGTGCCAAGGGTATTCTCAGCCGAACGGTTGAGATAGGTTATCCGCCTCTGCAGATCCACGGTGAATACGGCGTCAGACAGGCTCTCCAGAACGGTCTCTGAAGCGACGCCAATCGGTGCACTCTGGTCCACGGATGTCATAACTCCACACTTCGAGACCGCGATGGAGGCCGCAAACAGACGCCAAGCGTCCGAGGCCAGCCATCCGCCTCGCTTGATTATCCGGGACTTGCGAGGATTCTATCACATAGGAGACAGGTGTCCGGGTAGTTTTTTTTAGGTTTGTGTGACCAGTGGGCAACGGGCAACGGGCAGCGGGCAGCAGGCAGCGGGCAGTCGCAGTGCGCAGTCGGCAGTGCGCAGTCGGCAGTGGGCAGTGCGCAGTGCGCAGTCGGCAGTGGGCAGCGGGCAGCGGGCAGTGGGCAGTGCGCAGTCGGCATCGCGCAGCGCGCAGTCGGTCAGTCGCTCTGGTCTTTCGGCGTTTGCCCGCGGAGAAGCCTTATCCTCTGGCCCGAGGCCCAGTCGGACAGCGTCTTGATTTCGCTGTCGGACAGGCGGGCGTCGGAGTGAAACAGACGGTAATACCAGGGAGGCATTTCTCTTTCCGACACAACTTCCGAGGCCTCCTCCAGGAGATGCGTCATCTGCTCCGGCTTGTTCTGCCTCCACGCGGAGAAGTTCAGTTCCCTTCTTCCCCGCTTGACGTCGTCGGCGATGACCCAGGACATAGGTGCGATTTGGCTGTACCACGGCCAACGTGTCTGGTTGGAATGGCAATCCAGGCAGGCCTGGGTGAGGAGGGCCCTGACCGGTTGGGGAGCGTCGAGGTGAGCCGAGAATTCAACTTGAGGATCGACGGGGTAGTTGATGCGATCGGGCCGCCAGAACTGAATTCCGACCAGCGCCACTACCGGGAGGATTAACCATTTTCTTTTTGGCATCACTCTTCTATTATAGTGCTACGACTGGGTGGTAGTCTGGATCCATCGGTTCCCACCCGGGAGATGACCTAGGAGAAATGCTATGGCACACGAGCCGAAAATGGTGACCTGCCCCGATTGCGAGGGCAGCGGACGATGCCGTCAATGCTACGGGCGCGGACATCGTGGCTACGCGATTGCCCAGGTCGAGTTCGGCAGCACCGGTCGGGGGGCCGAGTGCACCTACTGCAATCCCGCCGGCAGCGGTCGTTGCGCTCGCTGCAAGGGCGTTGGCCGCATCCCGGCAGCGGAGCAGGTCGAGGGCTGACACCCGAAAAAGCTACCTCTGCACTGGCGTAAGCTCGAACGTTCCCGAAACTGTTGTGCCGGTGAACGTACCGGCAAATTTACCGTCGGCTGCTTCACCCTTCACTTCGATCGTTCCCATCTCCGGAGAAGGGGTCACCGAAGCGGCAAACAGAGCTTTGCCTGATTCTTTCCTTCCGGGCAATTCAAAGTTCAAACCTGGGTCGACCACTGTAATCAGGGCCTTTAACGCGTCTCCTTCGCCCGTCGTAATCTTTGCAGTGAGTTGCCCCGAATCTCCGGATGCTGTTTGGAATGAACCCGTCCAGTCCCCGACAATCTCCGGAACCGGAGTCAGCTGAAACGTGCCGTTGTACGCCTGACTCTTGAAGCTGCCTGTGAACTTCCCGGCAACTATTTCCCCCTGGAATTCAAAAGGCCCGACGTCAGTGCTGGTGGTCCCGCCGAAAAGGAACTTGTCCGCCTCTTTTTTCCCCGTCAGCTCGAACTGGATCCCGTGCTGGACCGCGACCAGTACTGCGCTATAGCTATCCGGCCCAGCCGCCGTGATCTTACAGGTAAGGGGCCCAGTGTCGCCGGCGACAGTCAGGTAGGTTCCCGACCACTCGGCAGGTAAGCTCCCCTGGGCGTAAACCGAAACGCAAGAAATCAAGACCAGACAGAAGAAGCCAAATCGACGCATCATGAATCCTCCTGAGGCGAGATTCTGCCACAAACGCCCGAGGTCCCGCACCAAACTTGATTGTTCGGGGAACAATTCCGACGCCGCCTCCGTAAAAGAAGACAGAAGGTAGAAACCTCCCCCCTGAACAGGAGCGAGGCCGTCGGGACAACGGCGTCGCTCCTGTGCTTTTTTAGCCACGGACTCCACGGATGAGACGGATTCCACGGAAAACCGGTCAAAGTAGAAATAGCACGAGCGCCTGGGCGGCGAAGACGCGAAGCAGCATGACCAGCGGGTAAACGGCCGCGTACGACATAGAAGCGCCCTCCGAGTCGGCGAGCGAACGGGCAAATGCCAGCGCAGGCGGATCCGTCATACTGCCAGCCAAAAGACCAGCCAATGAAAGAAAATTCAACTTGAGGACCGCCCGTGCAAAGAGAGCAACAGCCAGAACGGGCACTATTGTGATCACCGCGGCCATCCCCATCCAGTAGAGGCCGCTTCCCTGCGTCAACGTTTCCACGAAACGGTCGCCGGCGCGAAGGCCCACGCAGGCGAGAAAGAGCGTGATCCCGATCTCCCTCAACATCAGGTTGGCATTGACCGGCATGTACCAAATCAATGGCCCCAACCGCCCCAGCCGGCTCAGAATGATCGCGGTCAGCAGGGGTCCCCCTGCCAAGCCCATGTGCACCGGCACGGGCATCCCGGGCACTGCAAGCGGCAGACTGCCAAGTAGGATACCCAAAGCGATTCCGACGAAGATCGGAACGACGTGCGGATGATCAAGGTGTTCAGGCGAGTCCCCGAGATCCTCGGCCAGCCGGCGGATCGCGTCTGGCTCTCCTACCACCATGAGGATGTCGCCAAACTGGACGCGGAAATCGGCGGCGGCGGTAAACTCGATTCCGGCACGTGTCGCCCGGGTGATCATCACGCCGTAGTTATGCGCGACGTCCAACTCATCTATGGAGCGCCTCAATGCGGCGTTCTTGGTGACCATGATTCGCTTCGTGATGATTTTGCTGGGCAGGGCCTTCAGATCGACCTTGCTCTCGCTGCCGACGACCAGGCGCAGCTGCTCCAACTGCTCCTGCGCGCCGACTGCGTGAAGAATGTCTCCGATACGAACCCGGGTTTCAGGCGTCGCCACTTCCACGCCAGTCCCACGAGATATCCGCGATACGACGACGCCCGACGATGACAACGTCGGGATCTGACGGATCTCGAGCCCTTCAAGATTGGGGTTTTTGACCTCCAGGTTGATGGTCGCGAGGCGCCCCGCCGTGGCAACCCGTTCCCGCTCCAACGCCGTCACTTCCTTCTTCAGATCGATTCGGAACAAGAGACGCGTCAGGGCTATGGCGAGAATCAGGCCGATGACGCCGAAAGGGTAAGCGATCGCATACCCCAGCCCGGGCATTTGCCTCATCGCGTCGCCCGTTCCCTCGACCGACTTCAGCGCCTGCTGAGCCGCAGCCAGGCTCGGTGTATTGGTCGTCGCGCCGGAAAACAGGCCGACTGCCACGGGTACGGCAATCCCGGCATAGGAAACGAGGATCGTGATCACGACTCCAAGAACAACCACGGCCAGAGCCATCAGATTCAGAGGAAGGCCTTGACGTCGCAACGAGGCCAGAAACCCGGGGCCGACCTGCATCCCGATCGTATAGACAAAGAGAACCAGGCCGAACTCGCGTGCGAACTCGACGACATCCGGGTTGACCCGTACACCGAGATGGGCGAAAAAGAGTCCCGAGAACAGGACGCCGGCGATGCCCAGTCCAACCCCGGACACCTTGATGTTCCCCAGAGCCACGCCTGCGGCTGCCACGATGCTGAGGATGAGCAGGGCATGCGCGACCGAGTCCGTGACGAACAGCTCCACCAGCCAGTCCATAAGGTTAGTCTAGGCATCCTACCTTAAAAGCGGAGAACTGTCAGCGGGCAGAGGGCAGAGGGCAGCGGGCACCAGGCAGCGGGCAGCAGGCAGCGGGGGTCATGAAGCGCGGACGGGACGTCCGCGCTTCGGAGTTTTTACATTTTCAGGCCGCTGCGACCGCCTTCGGCCTGAAAGGCCGAGACATAATAGCCCGGGGCGGAGCGCTTTTTGCGTAGCCCGGGCCAGGCCAGCAACGAGCTTCAAGCCCTGAAAGGGCGGGAGAGAAAGCACTCCGCTCCAGGGGTCGCAATCCCACAAGCGACGGGCATGTCTAGCTTCATTTGGATCACGCTTCCGCCCCTGACCTTGCCCCGGGACGGTCGACGGCGATGCTCTTGGACTTTTTCGACACCCTCAGGATGTCGTGCTCCAGAAGGCCGTCCGCGCTCCATGCCCGCTGCCCTCTGCCCGCTGCCCTCTGCCGGCTGCCGTCTGCCGGCTGATGTCTGCCCGCTGCCTTCTGCCTGCTGATACCTGATCGCTGGTCCGCCCAACTCTGGTAGGATTGTCGCCGCCATGAAGAAACTGCTTTTATTGTTCGTCATCCTGTTCCTTGCAACACTCGGCTGCTTCTTACTCCTGTGGGATTCCACCCCGCCGGACATCGCCCTCAAAGCGCCTCGCTCGCTCGGGAAGAATGCTCAGTTGAAGATCGAGATCAGCGACAAGGGTCGTGGGCTGCGCGAATTCGAGGTGGTCGGCAAACAGGGAAGCCGCCGGGAAGTGCTCGCGTCCCTCTCGTCGCCGACCCTTCGCTGGCCGTGGGAAAAATCCGAGGCCCGGCGGGTCGTGACCGTCTCACCTGCCCAAAAAGGCTTCAAGCAAGGAGACCTGCAAATCGAGGTCCGGGCAGTGGACCACCCCAACCTGTTCTTCTTTGACAACGAAACGATCGCGACGTGGAACTTCGTCCACGATGTGCGCCCGCCGACCGTCTCGGTGCTTTCGCAGCAACACTACATTCGACAGGGCGGGTCGGAGACCATCCTTTATCGCGTGTCCGAGGACGCCCAGGTTTCAGGCGTGATCGTCGGGAACACGGAGTTCCGAGGCTACCCGGTACCTGGTCAAAAAGATCTTCGTATCTGCTTTTTCGCCCTCGCATGGGACCAGCCGGTCGACACACCCATGCTGCTTTACGCACGCGACGAGGCTGGAAATGTGGCCAAAACCGGGTTCTGGAAAAAAGTTTTCCCGACCGCCTTTCGCAAACGTGATCTTCCGCTCAGCGACGAGTTCCTGCAGACGGTCGTGCCACAAATCCTGGCCAACACCGACCAGATTTCCGAGAAAGCGACCCTGCTGGATTCCTATCTGGAAATCAATCGGGTGCTTCGCAACATAAACAACCGGCAGATTTCCGACTTATCGCTGAAATCGGCCGACAATATTCTCTGGTCCAAGCCGTTTCTCCAGCTGACGAATTCGCAGGTGGAAGCAGTTTTTGCAGACCGCCGGAGTTACTTCTACAAGGACAAGAAGATCGACGAGCAGACGCACCTGGGCTTCGACCTGGCCACTTCCGCCCAGAACCCGGTGGAGGCCGCCAATGACGGAGTGGTTGCCTTCGCCGACTTCCTGGGTATCTACGGCAACTGTGTGATCATCGACCACGGGCTCGGTCTGCAGTCCCTGTACGGGCACATGAGCTCGATAGACGTCAAAGTGGGAGACCGGGTTAAGCTCGGGCAGACATTGGGCAGAACCGGGATGACGGGGCTGGCCGGTGGAGACCATTTGCACTTCAGCATGGTCCTGCAGGGGCTTCAGATCAACCCGGTCGAATGGTGGGATCCAAATTGGGTGGAGTTACATGTGATGAGCCGGCTGCGCGGGGAAACCCTGGCGGGCGTCAAGCCGGCCAGCTGACGAGTGAAGTAAGAAAGGCCTTATCCAACGAAGGCCACGAAGGGCCACGAATTAAGGCAAGAGGATTAAGTCGTCCTTCGTATGTGCCTTGATTCGTGGCCCTTCCTGGCCTTCGTGGATAAGGTCTTTCTTACTTTACGCGGCGCAAGCGTCGCTCATGGCGGGTCTTGAAAAGCAGTTTTTCGTAGTAGCGAATCTCTTCGGACACCTCTTGCTTGCGCTGTTCCAACCACTCCAGATCGGAGTCCAGCCTGTCGATTTCCGCCTGTAACAGTCGTAGTTTCAGCTCTATAGGAAGAAGATCTTCAAATTCCGGGTGTTTTCGCTTCATGATTTACTTCGGTCCGCATAATAACCCTTACGATGCGTGACGTTCAACCCGGAGCGCTTCGCGCGAATCTCCACTTTGCGGAAGGCGCCATCGCGCGCTTTGTTTGTGGAGATGTAGCCGAGGCTGTACTGATTCTTGATTGCCTGGTTGATATGGCCAAATGCTTCCCGGATCCGGTCCAGCCGTGACTCCGAGTTGACGAACAAGCCGCCGGTATCCTTGGCAAAATCCTTCAAAGCGCCGAAATCTGCGTCAAAACGGGCACTCCGGACTCCGATTCCGTAGATGACGACATCCTGTTCCTGGGCAACCCTGATCGCTTCTTTCTTCGGGTATTCGCTCAAGGTATCGTCGCCGTCCGAGACGACGACCGCCACACGGCGTCCGACTTCATTCCTGAGCAGTTCGTCGGCAGCCAAAAACAGGGCATCGTAAAGCTTGGTACCGCCACCCGCACGAGTGTCGTCGATCGCCGCCGCCAGGCGATCCAGGTCATAGGTGAAGTCCTGCATAAGCCTGATCTCTTCGTGAAACTCGACGACGGAAGCCAGGTCCTTGTTCTTGCGGAGCGTTCCCTCGAGGAATTCCATCGAGGCTTTCCGCTCGAATGCCAGCTTGTCTTTCACGCTGCCCGAGACGTCGATAAGCAGGACGACGCTGAGCGGATCAGCCTCCTCACCCTTGGCATAGCTGAAAAACTGGATGTTCTGTCGGACTCCGTCTTCGTATATGTCGAATTCCTCCTTCTTGAGGCCTTCGATGTAGTTCCCCTTGCCATTTCGATCCCGGACTGTACACAGGACGTTGACCACATCCACTTGCGCTCTAACCAACGGCTTTTTGTCGTCCGACTGCTGCGGAAGAACCGCGAATCCCGCCCCCGTCAACAAAATGAGAAGTGCGATTGCACCATGAATCTTCATCGTTCCTCCGGTTATTCGACATCCACTGAACGCGCTGTCGCCATAAAGGTGTAGATGGCGGCAATGGCCAGGTAGATTGCGAAAAAGTAAGAAATATAGATCCCGGTTGCGGTAACGGCCAAAGCGATGACGACTGCAGGCGTCAAACCATAGAGGCCAAGGGTGAAAGTGCTGCGGAACGGCAGGCGCAAACCGTAGCGTGCCGCCGAAAACAACGCAAATGTGCTGATGAAGATGGCGGTAAAGCTTTTAGCGAGCATATGGTAGACGAGCAAAACCGAGTACGCGACCGGGAAATAGGCGATCTTTGCGAAGCGTTCGAACTGTTCCAGGCGCGACCGGTCAAGTTTGAAGGCGCCGAACTCGGTCCAACTGTGCGATTGTGTCTGGCCTTCGTAGCTGAACAGAATGTTGCGTCGGGTTAGGAGAAAAACAGGCTGAGTGAACCCATCCGGGGTTGAATACTTGCCGGTTGTATCAAACACAAATGTCACATCCTGCTTGCCCTGGTACCGGTGCACTGCAGGCTGCTCGCCGTTGATGCTCAGTTCACCGTTCTTGACCTCCAACGGGGGAAAAGTGTTCTGCGCCCACTTGGAGAACCGGCTGAAATCGGAAGCATACTGCACGGCGTAGGTCACGGCGAGCAGAAGGGCCAGGTGAGCGGACAGGTAAAGCAGGTAAACAAGAGTCCTCCTCCAGGGCTGGTTAAGGATTGACCGGTAAAACGTGAAGTCGGTGATAGCCCAGTAAGCTTCCCTGTAGAAGTCCAGGAGATTCCGAAAGGGGAAGAACATGGATCTCGCTACTGCACTGCCGTTTGCAGCCGCTCCGGATAGTAGAGGATCCGGTTGCAGCTCTCACAAAAAATGATCTGCTGGTTGGTCTTCACCTCGGTAAACAGCTGCGGCCTGAGCCTGACGTGACACGCTTGGCAGGATTGATCCTGCGCAGGGGCGACCGCAATCCCGTGACGGGCCGTGGCGATCCGCTCGTACTGCCCCAGCAGCGCCGGCGCCACGGTGGCACGCATGAGATCCCTCCGGCCCTCCAGTTCGGCCACCTGCTTCTCAAAATCGGCGTTGAACGCCTCCAGTTCCTTTCGCCTGGCCTGGATGATATGTTCCTTCTCGCTGAGTTCCTGCCGGGCAGCCGCCTCTTGCGTGCTCAGTTCGTCGGCCATGATCATGGTTTCGAGGATCTGGTCCTCTTTCGAGGCGATTTCCTTTTCGCAATTGGCGATCTCCGAAAGGACCGCCTGGTACTCCTTGTTGGTTTTGACGGCCATCAGCTGGTCTTTGAACTTGTGCAGCTTCTGCCGCAGGGTGTCCACCTCACCCTCGTGCCGGCGCCGTTCCCGCCCGCCTTCCTCGGTCTGCTCCCTGACTTCCTGAAAACGTGAATGGTAGCCGGCGAGCTCGCGGTCAAGGGCTGAGATCTCTTCCGGAATCTTGCGAAGTCGATCATTAAACTGCCTGATCGCCAGATCAAGCTCCTGCAGCCGAACCAACGTTTGTAAGTCCAGGTTTGCTATCTTATCCCCCATTGGACGGTCCTTCATGCCTCTCAAATGGTGGGCCCAGTAGGACTTGAACCTACGACCCGCGGTTTATGAGACCGCTGCTCTGACCAACTGAGCTATGGGCCCACAGTACGGAATCCGCTTCACCGCTCTTCCGCGTCATATCAGCGGATTCCGTGATGCCAAAAAAAAGGGCGTGCCAGCGCACGCCCTTTGTACTAGAGTCCTTCCTTACCAGTATTCTCAAGGAAGGCTTTTAACTTCCGACTCCGAGAGGGGTGGCGCAGCTTACGCAGCGCCTTAGCCTCAATCTGCCGGA
>CAYQYP010000329.1:0-4223 GCA_964421755.1 uncultured Acidobacteriota bacterium | reverse complement strand
AGACCGATAGCCTGTTTGTTCCTACGGCGGAGTTATCTGACCATTCGGGTCCCACAGATCTTCCCAGCTCTGACCGGGCTTCCAAAGGAAAACCTGTCCCTTGATCAGGCGGCAATTGCGATCAAGCCCTCCGATGGCCCGCATGTCGTCCTCCGCCAGAGCAGGCGTTACCACCGCGCGCAGATTAGCCAGGTAGTTGACCCGCTTGACCGAAAAAGGGATAGGCACCTGCCCGCGCTGGACGGCCCACTTGATGCACACGACCGCCGGATGCACTCCAAGCCGTTTGGCGATTTCGAGGATCACCGGATCTTCGGTATCCACGGTGTCTTCAGGAGTCCGATCACGCTCGGGTCTTCCCGGCGATCCGAGAGGAGAGTACCCGATCGGGACGACGCCCGAGGCAGTCACGAAATCGAACAACTCCGGCTGCTGGAAATGAGGATGCAGCTCCATCTCATTAACGGCCGGCCGGATTTTGGCATCCCGCAGCAGTAGCTGAAGCTTCGGTATGGTCATGTTGGAGGTGCCGATATGCCTGACCAACCCGATTTCGACTAATCTCTCCAGCCGGCGCCAAGTCTTCATGTAGCTCTCATGGATGTACGGCTTTGCGTCGCTGCTTCGTGATTCGACGGTGCACCCCGGTGGGTGGAAGTTCGGGAAAGGCCAGTGGATCAGGTAAAGGTCCAGGTAGTCGAGTTGCAGATCCCTCAGCGTCTTCTCGCACGAAGGGATTACGTCCTTCTCGGCGTGCCTGTCGTTCCAGAGCTTCGAGGTGACCCAGAGATCGTCCCGTCGAACCCCGCAACGCATGATCTCGCGGAACGACTGCCCGATCAGATGCTCGTTTCCGTAGACCGACGCGCAATCAAAATGCCGGTAGCCTACCCGAGTTGCCCCAAGGACCGCCTCAGCGACAGTCTCGCCGGTCACGCTGTCGGAACCGAAGGTCCCCAGGCCGATCGCCGGAATGCTGGCGCCTGTGTAGAGCCGGCGCTTGGGGACTGTGTCCGGATGCACCCCATCGGGATCGAGAGCAAAAGACATGATCAGACCTCCAGTTTCGGGGACATGATACTCAACTTATTCTGACTGCGGTATAGTACGCCCCGCAATTGGACGATGTCTCGAAAGGCTGAGCATGAAGAAGTCATACCTACCCCATAGGAGCGGAGCAATGCGCCATTATCACGTGGCCGTCGTGCCTGGCGACGGCATCGGACAAGAGGTAACACCGGAGGGAGTTCGCGTGCTCGACTCGGTCGGAACGACCGCAGGGTACACGATCCAGTGGGATTACTTCCCCTGGGGCTGCGAATACTACCTGAAGACAGGCAGGATGATGCCCGAGGACGGCCTGAAGACCCTCGAGCAGTTCGATGCCATCTACTTCGGCGCTGTCGGCTTCCCCACCGTTCCTGATCACGTTTCGCTCCGAGGGTTGCGGCTCCCGATCTGCCAAGGTTTCGAGCAGTACGTCTGCCTTCGTCCCAGCCTGCTTCTTCCCGGCATCGAGAGTCCCCTCGCGAACAAGAAGGCGGGCGACATCGACTTCGTCGTGGTCCGGGAGAACACGGAAGGAGAGTATTCGGGTGCCGGAGGGCGGGCGCATCGCGGCCTGCCAATCGAGGTGGCCACTGAAACGTCAGTCTTCACAAGAGCCGGGGTTGAGCGGGTCATTCGCTACGCTTACGAACTGTCGAAGAGCCGCCGAAAACGCCTGGTGAATGCCACGAAGTCCAATGCGCAGCAGTACGCCATGACCTTCTGGGACGAGGTCTGCGAGGAAGTTGGCCGGGATTTCCCTGACGTGACAACGGAGCGGGTTTTGATCGACGCGTTGGCGGCCCGCTTCGTCTTACGGCCCGAATCGCTCGATGTCGTTGTCGGCTCGAACCTTTTTGGCGACATCCTGACCGACCTCGGGGCTGCCGTCTGCGGCAGTATGGGACTGGCGCCCAGCGGTAATATCAATCCCGAACGAGACTACCCATCGATGTTCGAGCCGGTGCACGGCTCGGCGCCGGACATCTTCGGCAAAGGGATCGCCAATCCAATCGCGATGATATGGTGCGGCGCCATGATGATCGATTTCCTGGGCGAAAAGGAGGCATCCGCCCTGATTCTCTCAGCCATCAAGTCGGTCACGCGGACAGGAAAACCGTTGACTCCCGATCTCGGCGGCACGGCCGGCACAGCCGAGGTCGCTGCAGCCGTTATCGCCGAGGCCCGGAGGATCAGCAGGTGAGTGCCCGTCCGCCGGCAGAGGCTGACCCTGACGGTGAGGGCGAGTCCCCGCCGGATGTACGGCCGAGACTGCGCAAGTACTGGAAAGCGATCGCGCCGGTGCTCCTCTGGCTCGCATTGCTCCTCGTTCCCACGCCGGCCGGGTTGAGCGCCGAGGCTTGGTCGTACTTCGCGCTGTTTGCCGGCGTGATCCTCGGATTGATTCTTGAACCAATCCCGGCGGCAGCCGTCGGCTTGGTCGGCGTAGCCCTGGCCGCCGCATTCCGGTACGTCGAGCCAAGTGCCGCGTCTTCTGTCTCCTGGGCTCTGGGCGGTTTCTCCAACCGCACGGTCTGGCTGATCTTCGGCGCATATGTATTCTCGATCGGCTATGGGAAAACGGGTCTCGGACGACGAATCGCCCTGCATCTCGTCAAGGCCTTGGGAAGTCGGACGCTCGGGTTGGGCTATGCGGTGGCGCTCGCCGATCTCGTGCTGGCGCCGGGAACCCCGTCAAACACCGCGCGCAGCGCGGGTATCGTGTTCCCGGTGATCAGCAGCATTCCCGGGCTGTACGGGTCAGAGCCTGGCGCCACTGCGCGACGGATCGGTTCATACCTGATGTGGACGGCCTTCGCAGCGACGGCTGTCACCAGTTCAATGTTTGTCACGGCACTGGCTCCGAACGCTCTCGCTCTCAGCATCGTCACGACAAGCACATCAGTCAATATCAGTTGGACGGACTGGTTTGTCGGTTTCTTGCCGGTCGGCGTCATCCTGCTGCTTCTGGTTCCCGGCCTCTGCTTTCTGCTGTATCCGCCTGAAATCCGGACCAGCCGGGAGGTTCCAGTCTGGGCGGCGGGCGAGCTGAAGAGCATGAGCGGTTTTAGCGTGCAGGAATTGAAAATGGCGATCCTGGTCCTGGCAGCGATTGCCCTGTGGATCACGGGGGACAACAGCCAGATATCTCTGCCCCTGGTCGGTTCCAACTTCATCGATCCGACGGGAGTCGTTCTGCTGGCAGTCGCCGCGATGGTTCTCAGCCGCGTGGTCACCTGGAATGACATCCTTGGCCACACGGGTGCCTGGAACATTCTCGTCTGGTTCGCCACGCTCGTCGCGCTGGCCGACGGTTTGAACCGTGTCGGCTTCATCGAGTGGCTCGCCCGGATTGCGGCGAAACCGCTTGCCGGTTTGGACCCCGTGGCGGCTATGGCTCTCCTGGTCGCCCTGTTCTTCTTCATCCACTACTTCTTTGCGAGCCTGAGCGCACACACCGCCGCTGTACTGCCAGTTGTCCTGGCAGTGGGTGCGGACATCCCCGGGCTCCCAGTCCGAACTTTTTCACTGCTGCTTGTCTATTCTCTCGGCTTGATGGGAGTGATTTCCCCGTACGCGACGGGTCCGGCCCCGATCTACTACGCCAGCGGCTTCGTGTCGCGAGCCGATTTCTGGAGGTTGGGGTTGATTTTCGGCGTTATCTACCTGACAGCCCTCTTGCTGATTGGAATCCCGTCTCTGCTCTAACCGCCGCTTACACCGACGCGATGTTAATGAGCAGCGCTTCGACCGCCGCCGTGCTTCTGTTGCGGACATAGCGGGTTAGAAATGGTGCCATAAGCAACCAGAGAAGAGCGTTGACACCGGCGATCAAAACGACAGGCAGGAACCAAACCTGTCCGATCGTCAGGTAACTCATGAGGGCGAAAAGGAGGCCGAGAAAGAGACCCAGTGCCAGCGGGAAGACAATCAAAAACCAGGTGATCCAACGAACCCCAGCGAAGTCAGCCTCGATATGGAGCCCGCCGTCATCCCGCGAAATCCGAATTTCGGATGCGCCGAGGATTGCCGCCTGCTTCGTGCTCCGGAGGCCGGGCCCGCTCAGGGTGAGAGCTTCCTTGTCCCTGTGTGTGACGCGAAACCCAGCCGGCGTCAGAGCCGCGGTCGCCACATCAAATGCCCTGGAAGTGTCTCCATCGAAAGGCACTCTTCCG
>CAYQYP010000328.1:0-2488 GCA_964421755.1 uncultured Acidobacteriota bacterium | reverse complement strand
GCGGTCGTCGGGGATCCCGTCGCTTTCCTGAGGAGCAGTCAGGAGCAATGGGACGCGATCCATGCCTTTGGCTTCTTCGAACATCTGGAACTACCTGCTCTCGTTGACCTTCTCGCGGTGGCCCGGAAACGATTGCAGCCGGGCGGGTGCCTGATCCTTGAGACAGCTAATCGGAACACTTTTGCGACAGGTGGCAGGCCGCCCTCTGACTCGGCAAGGGGCTGGCCCCTGCATCCTCCTGTGCTCGCGTTGCTGTTGCGGCAAGCCGGCTTTTCTGTCGAAAGGACGGAACTGAAGGGCAGCAATAGTTCCTTGCCCCACATCGGGCATCCCCAAGACGAGCGCGACGTGCTGTTCAATGAGGCGATGGCGCGACTGGAAGGGCTGCTTGCCTGCCGGCAGGACTACTCCATCGTGGCGAGGAAACAGTGAGGCTGGCCTTCGTCACGCCCCGGATGGGTGAAGAGGTGGTCGGGGGAGCGGAGGTTTTATGCCTGCAGACAGCTGCACGACTCCGGCGAGCCGGCATCGAAGTTGACCTCTTCAGTACAACGATCGCCGATTTCCACAGCAGTCGCGAAGCCTTCCCAAGAGGCGAGAGCCTGATATGCGGCATGCGGTTGACGCGTTTCCCGCCGGATCCAGCCGACATTCCAGCGTATCTCCAGCGATCAGGTGAAATCGCCCGCGGCACCGGAGTCAGCGAGGATATCGAGGAAGAATGGCTGCGAAACAGCCTGAACAGCACCGCACTGCTCGACCACCTCGCCGAACGGCTCGATGCTTACGATTCTATTGTCTTCTTTCAGTACTTGCGCGCCCTGTGCCACCGGGGCATAGAGCGTTTCGGGCGAAAGGCAATCCTCTGCCCGACGCTGCACGACGAGCCCTTCGCGCGCATGGGCGTTACCAAACGGATGATGAATAGTGCGGGTGGCCTGGTTTTCCTGTCCGAGCCCGAGAAACAGCTTGCTATCAGGCTGTACGGACTAGACGGTATCCCGAGGACCGTGACGGGCTTGGGATTTGATCCTCCGGCAGCGATCGATCGAACATTCGCCCCCTGTTCTGACCCGTTTCTGCTCTATACCGGACGCATTGAGCCTGCGAAGGGTGTGCATCGGTTGGTTGACTTCTTCGTTCGTTACAAGTCGTTCCACCCAGGGAACATCAAGCTTATTCTTTGCGGGGATGTGCAGACTGCCCTTCCACGCGACGATTCCTTACTGGTGCTTGGCCGGCTCGGCGACGATGAACTGCAACGGGCTTACGCGGCAGCCTTGGCGACGGTTCAACCATCGGACCTGGAAAGCTTCTCGATTTCAATTTTCGAAAGCTGGCAGCAGGGCCGTCCCGTCCTCGTTTCCCGGAATTGTGGTGTGACCCGCGAGTTTTGCGAGCGAAGCAACGGGGGACTGTACTTCGGGGACTACTACGAGTTCGAAGCGTGTCTTGATCTGTTTCTCAGCGAACCCGGGACAGCCGACCGGATTGGGGTTCAGGGACGCGAGTTTGTTGCCAGCGAATACAACTGGGACCGTGTTTTGAGTTCCTGGCTGGATTTCTTCACGTCGACTGCTTTCCACTCTCGCACCTCTCGCACTCGGCTGATCCTGCTAAACACGAACCTTCTGCCGAATGACGCTGTTGGCAACAACTTGATCGAGAAGGCGCGGGTGGTCGGTGATACCGGGATTCGCACGCGAGTTCTGCTTGAGTCAGATGCCTTTCCGCCGGCAGACCTCCAACCATGTGTCCTGACCCTTTCGGATGCCGGAAAGCAGAGCTTCGAGGCCTCTTTGTGGGCCGCGGACTGTTACTGGATCGACTACTCGGTCTACTATCCTCTGCTCAAAGCAGCACTTGCGTTGAAAGCCAAGGGAAAGAGGGTGTTGTTTGACTATCACGGGATCACCCCTCCTGCGCTTTGGGATGACCCGGAAACCCGCGTCGCGCTCGAGCAGGCTGTTGCCAATCTGCCCGTGATAACGGAAGGTGACGCCGTCGTCTGTCATAGTTCGTATACCAGGCTTGAGCTGGAGAAGCACGGTATTCCGCCGGAACGGATACAGGTGTTTCCCTATGCCGTGCCAGTCGATGAGTTCTTCCCGACCGACAAAGACCGGGAGCTCATGGACGCCTATGGACTGGATGATTCGGATTTCGTGCTCCTGTACGTTGGACGCATGGCCGGGAATAAGCGGATCGATGTCCTCACGCGTGCTCTGGGGATCGCGTCCGGGAAATGCCCTCAGCTTCGCCTGATGCTGGTCGGCGATACCAGCCTTCCCGCGTACCAGCGACAGGTGGATAAGGCGAAGGACGTTGCGAGAGAGTACGCGGTGGAGGACCGGGTCATATTTACGGGCGTAGTTCCCGAGCTGCGCAAGTACTTCAACCTGGCCGATGTCTTCGTCACCTCTTCGATTCATGAAGGCTTCTGCGTCCCGGCGATCGAAGCCATGGCCTGTGGCAAACCGGTGATTGC